>JAIROD010000600.1 GCA_031257725.1 Planctomycetaceae bacterium
TTATAGGTTTACAATGCTAATTTTATTGGGAAAGGGGCAGCCAGCACCTATTTTAATTAAGTAATGAATGAGGTTGATTGTGGGGGGCAATTCGGGCTACTGAGGTGGTTGGGGCGTTAAAATGAGCTAAAAAGGAAAAAAGGAGGGTGGGGGCGGGCTGTTATTCAAGTGGAATTAGGACACTTAGCAGTAGGCAACCTTTCGCCGAAGGGTTTTCACACACGGTTGCGTCGGCGATAGCCGACTTGCCCCAGTTTCCCGCCGGCAATCAGTTTCCAAACCAGTCGGAAAACACCAATTGCCCAATCGAATCTGATTCACTGTTGCCTAGCGGCAACGCAACCTTTCGGCGAAAGGTTGCCTACCATCGAATGACCAATCTACTGAATAATTACGGTAACTATTCAGTCGCCCTGATTTTTTTGGTCTTGCTTTTTTTTTATGAGATTGTTATTGTCCCGTTATGAATCGATCAGATTTTGGTGACATTTCGGATTCTGAGTTGATCGAGCGGTTGTTGCATAACCGAGTCGTTCCCGATGCGGACAATCAACCGTAACACCTTCCGGTGTACACATTTCATAAGTGAAACAGTCAATCTCATAAATTTTGTTCCAAAGCGGCTCGGAACATTCAAACGAACCGGTACGTTTTCCAGCACTCGTAATAACGTAACCTGTTACGTCGGCAAGTTTCGGCGGTTGTTTCAGCCCGATAAAATGAACATAACGTCCGCCGAAATAATTGAATCGGTTACGGAATTTTTCACCGTTTTCCCCGCGTGCAATATAACGTTGACTCTGACTAAACTCACAAATTACAAACGAACCGGCTTTTTCGCCCTGCACTCCATCAGCAACCTTACTGTTATTGCTGATTTTAATATCGACAACATCTCCCGGCGCAAGACCATTAAATGTTGCATCAAGATGTTCCGACAAATTGTTCTCCCATATCAAACCGCCAAATTGTATCGCCGTTGTCCGCTTTGATGGGAACAATTTCTGTTGCCGAAACCGTTTTGATAATCCGAGACGGTTCCATCATTTGTGAGGAAAGAATTAGTTCTGTTCCGTTTTTCAACGGCGCAATTTTTGCGGCGTTTGCCCAAGTATCATCGTTAAATGTAATAGAGTTCCAATCGGAACGATAATTTCGTCCGTCGATTTCTTCACCGGCGAATTCATTGTATCGGAAATTACCGCCGTAATAACGGCTGTAACTTTCGGCACATTTCCATGATGTATCGCTTTGCAACGAAAAAATCTTGCCGGTTTTGGTGATTCCGTTAAGTTGCAACAAAAATGCCTGATTAACATTTTTTGCGAAACCGTGATGACGTGTCTAACCGGCATCATACCAAAGAGCGATAAGGTTTTCTCCTTTTTTGAGTAAAGGAGCGACATCGTAAGTTACATAAAGAACTCGTTTGTCAAGCCGTGATACGACAGGCGCAAGTACCCGCTCATCCGCTTTCTGACCATTAACGTACAACTCGTGATAACCCATTGATGCCGCAAAAATAAACGCCGAAGCAACATCATCGTCAAGTGTTAATTTTTTGCGAAACCAAATTTGTTTATCTGGAGTTGTCTTTGGGTGTTGGATCCATTCGCCTTTCCAATCGGAATGTTCAAGTAATCCTGCGGAAAATCGTGCAGTTTTACTCCAAGACGACGGTTTGCCGTCTTTATCCCAAACTTGTATTTTCCAGTAATAATCTTGTCCCGATTGTAACTTAAACCCGCAAGAAACAAGATGGGACTGTTCTGATTTGACAATTCCGCTGTCCCAAACATCGGCGTTAGTGAGATTTTCCGGTGTTGTTGCTACCAAAATGCGGTAAGCGGTTTGATGTTGACCTTGTGTTTTTCCGTATCAATAATTTTTCAACTCAATCGCGGAACCGGTGTATCAATTCCGAGCGGATTGGTCAGATGTTCGCAACGTAAATCCGATACCGTTACTGATGCCATGACCATCGCCTGAAACGTAACAAATATTGCTGTTAAAACTAACAAAAATGTTTTCATAAGTAATTCCTTTCTTAAAAATAAAAAGACTGTTACTGTGAACGTTAGGAAAAATTTTGCGATCTTTTTTCGTTTTAAAACGAAAATTCCGCTGACTAATTTTTGTGTCTTTTATTTATTATTTAAAAATCCCATAAATTCTGTTAATCCCGTCAAAATCCGTTGATCCTATCAAAAAACAAAAAACGAATTGTCAAGTGTGATGAGTATATTACGGGTTCAAAAGGTAGGGAATATCGTCATTCCAGCCGATTTCCACTTGGGAGAGGAACCATGTTACGCCTTTATCAGGTGAACCTTGATAAAAAAGGTAGGTTCGACCGTCGTCATCGACAAACACGCCGGGATGTCCGCTTTCGGAGGCATTCCATTGACCAGCCGCACCGTTAGTAATAAACGGCACATTCCAAAGTCGTGTCCAGTGAATACCGTCGAAACTTTTCGCAACACCAATGTGTTGCGGATCACAATTGTAACCGCCTGCATAAAACATTATGAGTGAATCACCGCGTTGACACACACTTGTTGCTTCAATACATTTTGTTTCCCAAGAGAGTTTTGGTTCCAGTATTGCTCCATCGAATGCCTGTGTCCATGCGTTGGAAGCCAATTTATGTTCGGGGTCTTTCAAACCTTCGGGGTCTGCTGTAGCGACAACAGTTTTTTGAAACACTCCTTTCGGATCACGGGTAGAAGCGTACAAAAAAAGTTTTCCTTTGAAAATAATTGCGTCGGCATCGATGGCTCGTGTGTTTGTCCAATCACCATGTGGTTTGAATATCGGATTTTTTGAATGCGGTGTAAAATGAATACCATCATCAGACCACGCTAAACAAATTCCATCTTTGGCTCCGGTTCCGTAACTCTGATAAAAAAGATAAACCTTGTTATTCCAGACTCTACCGCAAGGCGCACCAAGTCCTTTCGCATCACATGCTTGAAACGGCGGTAATTCCGCAACCGTTTGCCAATGAACAAGATCGGTACTTTCTGCAATACCGATAACAATAACACAACCTTTTTTTTTTTTCTTTTTCGTTCGGTAAAAGTGTAAAGTACATTAAATAACGTCCGTTAAACCGAACAACTGTTGGGTCTTTTGCCCAAGGAATTGGTTGTCCTTGTTGATTGAATTTTCGGGTTGTGTCGCCCCATTTCATTTTCGGTTCTGTGATAGGTTTTGTTGTCGGATCAGTGATCCAGCGAATATTCGGTTCAGTTGGAATCAATACCGGAACTTCACCACAAACCACCGGAATGAAAAAAATCGTCAACAAAACGAAACAAAAAAATCTGTAATTCATTATAGTCATTGTAAAATTAGGGTAAGAATGTTTTAAAATTCGGGTTATTTTTTAGGATTCCGATCAAGTTTCAAATCGTAATTTTTTGTTGAGGAATCGACATTGATTGTCAAACCGGAAGTCGACACCGTTTCATATTTGGGATCAATTATAGAATGTAAAGTTTCTCCCGGCAAGGTGTCGGTTACACCAATGACACTCACTTCATACATACCAAGCGGTAATCCGTCTTTGGACGTGTACGATCCGACAACGTAACTTCCATCCGGTTGAATATCGCCGGATGCTTGAAATTCTCCCTGTACGAAAAGAACCGTTCCTTTAGTAACAGGTGAGCTGTCATCAGAAAACGTAACGTTTCCTCTAAGAGGAATATGACCATTTCCGCAACCGATGATTAAAAATAAACTCAAAAATAAAGTAATTGTAATTAAAATTTTTTGCATAGGTATAAATATTGAAAAAAAAGAGGAAAAAACCGTTTCCTATACTATAGGTAATTATAGAAACGGTTTTGATACAAACTTACTAAGATAGTATTTTAAGGAATTGTGACGGTTCGACTATCGTCAACAGTTCCCAATCGGGCAAGAACACTGTTTGCATTCGCACCGCTTCCTTCTAATGGTCCGGTTGCGGTTGTAACGGATAACGAACGTACAGCACCATCACCAAGCAGGAAAAGACAAACACCGGGATGGATTCCTCCCCAATGAGTTGCTGTTTCTACGTAATGATCTGTTGTTTCCGCAACTGCATCTGTTCTGGCAATCAAAGCGTTAAATGAACGGCAGGCAGGAAAATTAGGCCAAATCATGCTGGCAACCAATATAGAACAATCACTGGTTTTGGCGCGATTCGGCGCAACATTGGGGTCGGCATACTCACACAAACCGATATTGGCATTCGGAAAAAATTTTTCTCCAACAAAAATTTGATTGGAAAGACCATCGGAAATTCTTGCAAACGAATCTCTTGGTGTCCAGTTTGCCGGAGTGTTATTTTCCCAAATCGAAGCCCGAAATGGTCCGCGTATCATGTCATATCTACCAGTGGCACTAACTGTTCCTGTATTTGATATTGAACCAACATCATCGCCCCAACGTGCCCAATTCCTTTCTGCCCGACCAACAACAAAAGCGTAATCACCTTGAGTCCCGTAAATTCTTTGGCTATCGTGACTTCCAACAGATGCTGCGGTTTGTCCAATCATCGGGCTGGAATAACCCGCCCGACGTGAAGGACAACGGTACATGGGAATAGATTGTACCGATCTTTGCTGTTCAAGCGTCAACGTATTCCAAAACTTAGCGTTGGAAAGGTCATTGGAGAGATTACCTGTTTTTTGTGCGATAAACTCGTACAATGAAGTTTGTTCACAAAACGGCATAATCAAGACCCAAAAACCTGCACGTGGTGGGTGCGAATTACTGGCGGTGTACTGCGGATCGCTTGTGTTGTTTGCATACGGGTAACCGATTCCTGACGGTGTGATTGCTTGGAAAGTGTCGTGAAAATTATGCACGGCAATTCCCACTTGTTTCAAGTGATTTGTACATTGCATCCGTCTTGCCGCTTCGCGCGCGGCTTGAACGGCAGGCAACAGAAGTGCGATTAACACGCCGATAATCGCAATCACCACAAGAAGTTCGACCAACGTAAAGCCGAACGGTGAAGAACACGGAAGTTGTAAGAAGTTTACAGGAAAGAGTTTAGAACGATTGGAGTGAAAACACTTTTCACTCTCCGTTTTTAACTCTTTCCCATATACTGCCCCCCCCCCCCCTGTCTTGCCCATTTTAACATTTGGCATTTAGCAAAGAAGAACGCCCAAATCCCTACCAAACACATCACTACATTTTTCATTGTCAATCTCCTTATTTTATAAGGTTTTATTGAAATAACCGCGAAACATTGCCGGAAAACAACTCGGCAAGAAAAAAACGTCTCGCAATTGAATGAGTTTCACATTTTACATGGAACAACGTAAATTGTCAACAGGAATTTTTTTGTTGAAAGAATTTTTTATTTTCAACCCATTAATTAATAGTTAACGACGGGGGGTACCCCGCGTTTTAGGGTTAAGTCGAACAACGCGGGGCAAGCCCACGCCGTCAACTTTTGGTAAATTCTGAATTATTATCTGAATTATTAAGAGATTCCCTATTGGATTTTTTGTTCTTTACCGGAT
>JAIROD010000611.1 GCA_031257725.1 Planctomycetaceae bacterium
CTCCGAATGACCACCCCTAGCCCCTCCGAAGGAGGGGAATGATTCCCCTCCTTCGGAGGGGCAGGGGTGGTAAAAAATAAACTTCAATCTCCGAAAAATTCCACTGATATATTACTATTTATTTATTGTGGCAAAAAAATTATTGTAGTTGCAAAAATTGAATATCAAGAACGGTGTTACCTAATTTCAAACACGGACGATCCGGTTTTTTTAATCCCAATCCATGTCCATGCCAGTAAATGTGCGGCGGCATCTGACTACTTAACGAATCATTCCATGTCGGATAATATTCCATTTCTGCACCGGTTTTCGGATCACGCGGAATTTCGTCCAGATAAATTCCAACCAGTTCATCTAATGAGTGCGGTAATATCGGTTTGGAAAATAGATGATCCTGTTCCAGCGCCCAGCGATGCAATGCCACATGAACAAGTTGTAATCGAAACAAATTTATTGTATTAAAATAATTGCTTTGTACTTTCCAATCGTCCGGTAAAGAATCAAAAATTCCCTCAGACAATTCAATGCGATTTAACATTTTTCGCATCTTTTTATCATCATCATCATAAGCCTGATAATCCTTACTAAGGAGCAAATAATCTCTTTTCAGATTACAAGAGTTAAGATGATAACGTAACTGCCAATTGAACCGCCGCAAAATTCTTGTTTTTTCCCAAGGAAAATAGTCGCATCGCGTAAGGACAAGTTTTTCCATGTTACCGTCCGAATCGGGAAGAAGAATATATTCCAATCCTCCATTAATGATACGTGTTTTTATTTCATAATTGTATAAAAGCCATGTTTCAAAAAGGGGCATTGTTTTAATTGCTTCTTTTAGGGTTGTATTTTTATTTCTCAAATATGTTTTCAATTGTTCCTTATCATAGCGGTTTTCTTTCAAATCGTACACAATTTGATTTAAATGTGAAAAATTCTGAAATAGGAAATCAATTCTTCGCCAAGCCTTAATCCGATCAATATCCTCTGCGGTCAGTTTTTGTGTTAAACGTGCGGAGGTTTCTTGAAACATTTTTTTGCGTTCCTCCTGACTCAGGCGTTCCGCAAAATCGGTTTTGTCGAGTGCGGCTTCGATTTCATCTAATGAAATATAGGGAATGGAATAAATCCGAACCAACGGAATGACCGAGAGAATTATTAAAACAGTTATAAAAAACGGAATGAGGGGTTTTAACAAACTTCTCCATGTTTGCCGTTCCCGAAGCCAATCCGTAACGCGAAGCCGTGAAGCAACAAGCAGCATCACCGCCAGCGGTAATGTTGTCCAAAGCGGATTAAACTGATATAAAATCCGTCCCATACCTATCCAAAGAAAAAGCAATGCACTGACCACTCCGGTAAACGCAACAGAAACAAGCATACTCCGGCAATAAATTGAAACAAATGTCCCTGCGGAAAACGGTATCAACCAGAAAAAAAGAGAGAATATGAGAATACGAATAAATTCATTATTATTTATATTCCATGTGTTTATTTCCGGAACATAATCAATAATAAACCTAAAAATTCCCAGTACAATAAGCGGCAAACAAATGCATAAAAATGGTAAGACGCGGCTCCACCAGATTTTTTCCGGTGAAATACCGCATCGGCTTAAAAAACGAAACGACTGATTCCTTTGATCCGCTCCGAACATACAACCGCTAAAAACAGTTACGAATAAAACAAGCAATAGAAAAAGACGGTCAAATGAAAAAAGTGTGAAGATAAAGATAGCCCCAAAAAATAATGTTAATAAAACAGCAAAACCGCAAATCAGCAATATTGGCGACTGCCATACTGATTGACAAAGAAGTGTGAAAAACGGACTTATCAACATGTCAGGAGAAAGAGGAACAGTATTTTTGTACTGAAAATAATCTGCCCATCTTTTTTGTTGTGTTGTGTTTTTAAACCATCGCAACATGGAGAACGCAGCGGCAATGCCCACAATAACAGTAATTCCTAACCGAAAAAAAGCCGTTTCGCTGTAATCAGTGAGAATATTAGTTTTTTGTTCAGAAAATTGAATAGTTAAAAAACTCGTCAAAGAAGTACAAAAATAGGCAACCAAAACCGCATAAATCTGATGTCGGAACAACGGCGACCAAAAGAATCCCCAAACAATCGCCTCAATAATACAAACGCCAATACCTAACCAAATCTCTGTATTTCCTAAATATCCGATTTCTTCCGTCAATATATTTGTTGCATTTCCTAAAAAGATAGGAACCAATGAACCAATAAGAAGAAAAATTGTTCCCGTAACAACCCACGCCGTTTTACCAAGCATGATTGACAATGGCGAAACCGGTAAACTGCGGAGAAAACCAAATGTTTTTTCCTCATGTTCAACAGAAAACGAAACAGCGGCGGCCGCTCCGGCATACAATGCCGTTGCCAACAACGCAATAAACAACGCAATACCTAAAAACGATGGTTCGGTATGACCGAAAAATTCGGGAAACATCCCCATCGTGAATGCTCCGAGTTGTAGGATAAAACATAACAACAACATCGCCGCCGCCAACAAATATTGTTGACGAAATTCTTTCTTGAATATTGAAACAAACTGTGTAGTCATCGCTTTTTCGTACTGAATATGGTTAAATTTGGGGGGAACAATTTACGCAAATTTATCGAAACAAAAAACATTAGGTACATCGGTGAATTTGGGGGACGTTAAGGATAATGAGGGACATAACGTTTTTTTTCAACACATTGTCCATTTTCCGTAAGTCCTTTTGTTCAAACGGCGATGGTTTATTAAACCTTTTCGCTAACCGAAGGATCGCTCGCGTCCCGCGTGCATGAGTTAGCGACAAGGTCTCATTTCACACGAACTGGGAGCGTTTTCCGTTTGTGGGCGATGGTCAAGGTTGTTCTTTCGCCCTGAAAGGGCAACACAAGCCAGCCCGCCGCAACGCGGCGGGTAATGGTCAACACGATCAACGCCCTGA
>JAIROD010000638.1 GCA_031257725.1 Planctomycetaceae bacterium
TACCACCCCTGCCCCTCCGAAGGAGGGGAATGATTCCCCTCCTTCGGAGGGGCTAGGGGTGGTCATTCGGAGGAAACGACTGAATAGTTAAAAAAAAATATTTCACTGATATATTACCCCGTTTGTGATTTGTGATTTGTGATTTGTGATTTGTGAGGTTGTAGGGTTGTAGGGTTGTAAAATCCGCTTGCAACCCTAATTCCTAAAAAAGACAACATATTTCGTCAAACGATTTCGGAATAAAACGGCTAAGAACTTCGCAGCCTGTTTTAGTAACAAGGATATCGTCTTCAATTCGGACTCCGCCCCAGCCTTTTAAGTAAATCCCCGGCTCCACCGTCATCACCATTCCGGCTTTAAGTATAGTGCGGTCACCGGCGGAAAATCGCGGCGATTCGTGAATTTCAAGACCAAAAGAATGTCCAAGTCCATGATTAAAATGTTTACCGTGACCGGCATCGCTAATCACGGAACGGGCAACCGCATCAATTTCATGACAACGTTTACCGGGTCGAATTGCTCGGATTGCCGCTTCCTGCGCTTTGAGAACAATTTCATAAATTGTTCGGAGTTTTTTATCTTTTTTCGCAAAAATCGCAACACGCGTCAAATCGCTCATGTAGCCGTTGGTGATTGCTCCCCAATCAATCAACAGATGCGACTGACCGGCAAGTTTTTGCGAACTCGGTGAACCATGCGGCAACGCCGCACGCGCTCCGGCTCCAATAATTGTCGGAAAACTTTTATCTTCCGCTCCGTATAAACGCATTCGATGTTCCAACTCGTTTCGAATATCAATTTCACTCCGCTCCGGCGTGATAAATTTCTTGAGAGCAAAAAATGCCAGAGAAGCCGTATCAATCGCTTTGCGAATGGACTGCCGCTCACTGCTATCCTTGATCTGCCGTAATTCCTCGACAAGATTTTGTGTTGAAACCATTGTCCACAACGGTAATTCCTGAACAATTCGATCATATTTGGCAAGCGTCAATGATCCGGCTTCAATCGCGAGTTTGCCGGAGGTTGTTTTACCAAGCGTCCGCCCAACCGCCTGAGTCAACGGCTCACTCGCCGAACGGAAATACGCATCCAAACCAAGACATTCTTCTTCAACCTGAATAGTAAACCGCGTATCACTCAGAAGAAGATCGTCGGAACGTCCAATGATCAAATAACTGTCGCCGCCGGTAAAACCGGTTAAATAACGAACATTAATCGGATTGGAAATCAGAACAGCATCAAACTGTTGCTTAATCGCATAACGCCTGATTTGGCCGCGGCGTTTCAAAAATCGGTTAATCATCTCTGTTTAGGAAAAAGTGTTTGGGGAGTTTTCCCATCATTAATTTTCCGGACTGGCAACCGGAACAATTTTAAATGGAACCTGTTCTTCGGCGTATGGCATTGCTTCGTCGTTCATATCGGTTACGCTTACACGCAGTTGATATTGACCGGGTGTCATTTTTTCCGGTAACAAAACCCGAAGTCCGATACAGTAATCCCGTTTTTGACTTGGAGTTGTTTCTTCGACCGCGATGGAGTTAACTTTTTGCAACACATTAGCCGTCCGGTCCCGTATTTCATAACTAACCGACGCACTGACATTAAATCCTTGTTGAGTCTGGCGGACGGTTGGATTTTCGAGTTCCATATAAAGTTCCAGTTGTTCTCCGGCGCGGCAATCTTCCGTTTGCGGAATAAACCAGCCGTATGTCTCCCACTTTTTAACAAATTGGACGTTTTTCAATTTAATCGGACAAACCTTTCGGAGTTCCATCAAACTCTCGTCAAACCGGAACAGCGCACTGGTATTCCGGATTCGTTGTTCCGGTATTCCGGCTTCGTCCAGAAATGCGGTAAAACCAAGCATCTGGTTTGCCATAAATTCGTTAATCGGTTTATCAACACCTGCAATTGGTTTGACGGCTTCGTTACGGTTTCCCAGAATCATTTCGAGTAACCGGAGACGGCTTTCATTAGCAAAAGTTCGACCATGCGGTGTTTGTTCAATTTTGTTTCGGAGTTGATCCGCACCCATTCGTACCAATGATTCCCACTCTTTATTATTAAACGTGTTGACTGGAACGGAACCGGAATTGGCGTAAGCATAAACGATATTATTTCCCAAATGATTTCCCAAATTATTTCCCGAATGATGTCCCGACGATTCCGGCAAAATTCCGTGTTGGTTTGCGTATGGGGGATGTGCCGCCGTCTGATAACCGGCGGGAACAATCGGTTGGGAACCTTCAAGTTGCGTGATTTTCGGGTAAACCGGTTGAGGAGAGTGAGGAGGGGGGGAATGCTTCGGAAGAGTCGGAGGTTCTGTTGACGCAAATACTGAAGGAGGAAGTATATTCGGTACGTTTCCCGAAAGAGAATCCTCCGAATAATCCGTAATCCTTTTGCGAGAACCAACAGAATTATTGGTCATTTCCTGCCGATTTTCTTCCGCTAAAACAGGTTTATGTTGCCGGACGTATTTTGACAATGTTCGCGTCGAGGAGGAAGGCACGGAATCGGTAACCGATTTTTTTAATGAACTTGGTTTCGACGGAGGCAGCGGAGCGGAGCCATGTTTTTCGTGATCCGCCGTCTCCGCCGTATAAAATTCGTCCTCCTCTTCAATAGTTTCATCAACCGTTTCGTCGGAGATTTTTCTGTTCAACTTCTTTGGTGAACGATAGTCCGGAAGAATTTTATTTCTCAGATGAACCAGATAACTGATTTCAAGTTCGGGCATTTCCTCCCAATTTTCATTTCGGAATTTGGCGAGTAGTTGTTTTAATTGGTCATCGTCAACACCTCGATTTTCTTTTGGCGTTTTGGCGATGAGTTTGAGTAATTGCCGGAACGATTCGGAATCACCGTTTTGCGGTTGCAGAACATTCGATTTTGCCGTATGTTTTGGCGATGACGTTGCGGGTTCAGAAATCTTTGACTCGTTTGATTCATTTACATTGGATTCACTTACCGTTGATTTATTTACGATTGATTCGTTTACGGTTGATTCGTTTACGGTTGATTCATTCAATTCGTTTGACTTGCTCAATTCGTTCCCTTCCATTGATTCTACAGATTCATTCAACTCATTCGGTTCATTTTTTTCAAAGTCAAAATTGAAAAGCAACTGTGATGCTTGAATGGAACCGGGGCGTGATTTTTTGGCGGGTTGCGGAAGATAAAACGCCGACGGATTCCTTGCCGTTGTCCGAGACAGATCGGACATTACCGGAGGTTTGGGCATGGTAATATTCGGATTTTCTTGGGCGTTAACATTTTCTGTTTCGGGCATCACCCCACGTAAAAAATGGGCGGCTCTTGCCAGAAATCGTTCCGCTGCACCGGATTGTGGTTGTTGCTGCTGCGGGCGTGAATTAACCAACACAGTTGGTTCTTGCTCATGCGGCATTGACTGACAACCGGAAAGAAACAACAAAATTAAAATAGTCAAACGTTTCATAGTTAGTAGTCAGGTTGAAAGGTATTTTGGAAAAGAACTTTAACGATTTCGCAAAAACAAAACAAGTTAAAATAGGGAATTTGGCATCGTTTTTTT
>JAIROD010000689.1 GCA_031257725.1 Planctomycetaceae bacterium
TTTAGGAATTGCTTAAAAAAGTACACCAAGACCAACGACGTAATCGATTCTACGCCATCCTCCTTTTATCTTATCGTTTTTGCAGTTTTGACCTTTGATCCGGCAAGTCCTGCAAGGACTATTAAGTAAAATACTTTATTAACCGTATGCTTTAGCTTACGGTAAAAGAAGCCCACTTACTACCTTTACTATTTACTAAAAAGTCCCGCATGGGACGACACTTGAATATAGAGACCGTTTTCAAGTGTCGTCCCTGCGGGACTTGATGGTGTGTAACCGCCTAGACCGTAAGCTAAAGCATACGGTTAATAAAGTATTTTACTTAATAGTCCCATGCGGGACGGAATCGTTACCGCTTTTGCTATAGTTTCGATGTTCGAGTAGGGTTAGAGAAAATGTCTAATATACTGCAAACGGTTATAAATGGGTTGTTTTAGGAACGCAGTCGTCCCGACTGCATTATTGTGCGGGCGAGACGCCCGCGTTCCTATAAAAGGCACTTTTGTTACCGTTTATAGTTTTTCTACCAAAATGTTCGTCCCTAACGGGACGAACATTTTTTAATTGACATCATTTTCTACCAATATGTTGTCCCTAACGGGACAGAGAAATGAACATTCACCGCTACTGAATAGTTACAATAAAAGAGTACGCAACCCCTAAAATTATTGACTGTATTGAAGGGGTTACGATCTCTTTTGTCGATATTTATTAATATCAATGTTTTTCCATAGAATTCACTGATGCGTTATAGCGTTCTACTTCGATATTGAAGACCTGCGAACTTTTGACATTCAATACGAAACCCGATGTTTCAGGATTTTCATATTTTGGATGGATTACTCGCTCATACAAGGGTTTTCCGCTATCCGGCGGATAAAATATTTCTGTATTGATAATGTAAACTTTATATTCTCCGGCAGGAAGTCCGTCTTTAGCGCGATTTGATCCGACAACATAATTTCCATTCTTATCAATGGGTCCACGCGCCGTGTGATTTTCTGAAGCGAAAATGACCATGCCGCAATTTAACGGCGATTTGTCATCGGAAAAAACAACTTGCCCATGAATTTCGGGATTGCCGCACCCAATCACAGTAAGTATTGCCCCCAAAAGTAAACACAAAAATATGTTTTTTGCCTTTACGGTAACATCAGCAATTAAATTTATTTTTGTCAACATTTTTTCTCCTTTTGTCCTTTGGTGATATTTCAGTAAAATTTTCAAAGTTAACGTTAAACTTTGGAATAATTTATCGATTTCAATCGACAGAAGTCGATTGAAATCGAAATGATGAAAATTGTGTTGCTTACGGAATGACAAGAGACAAACCGTAAGCAACACAGCACAATCTAAAAGTTACGGAATTGTAGCCATTTCTCCGTCATCAACCGTGCCAAGATTCGCCAGAATATCCACATTGATTGTTGTGGGAAGTCCGTGAACGGAACCATCTCCTGCTAAAAAGTTGCAGATATTTCCGTGAGCCGCCCCGAAAGCAGCCCTGAATTGCATGACATAATTAGCGTCCTGTATATCGGAAGTAACGATACCAGGCTTGTGGTCGGTGTAGGGAGTCTCAGCAGCTCTATAATGACGTACAACTCGCCCTGAGGCAACTCCACGATATTCTCCCGTAATCAGCATGGAACAATCCACTTGATTAGATGGTCGAGGATCGGCATCCGCTGCCCATATATCATCAATACATTTTCCAATTAGCCCTGAAGGGATATGCTTTTCGCCAAAGAAAAGTTGGTTACTCAATCCGTCGGAGATACGACTAAAATTATCTTGAGGTTGCCATGTGTTTCCGTCGTGATCAATCAAAGAAGCCATCCGGAATGCACCACGAAGAGAATTGTTGACGAATGGAGTTTCTGCCTTACCAATCCACCACCAAAATCCGGTTGTACTAGGATCTTCATTAACATAAGAAAACACCATTGCGTAGTCGGTTACCGGTCCACTGACCATATTCTGACCATGATCATTATCAACACCAATAGTGCCGTCGTTTCCTGACTCAGCGATCCTTCTCCCTCGACTTGGGCAGATGGTGATAGGAACAGATGCATGTTCTTTCTGTTGTTCTGGTGTAAGATGTGCCCACCATGCGTGGGTAAAATACACATTAAATCCTTTTTTCCCGTTGAAATTAGCATTGGCGTACTGATCGTAAAGAGCTTCTTGCTCCATGTGAGGATAGATTAGAGGCCAAATAGTTGCCCGTTTCCATCGCGTATCCTCTATAGCGGTAACATAGCCGCCGCCCAATCCGCAACCGATACAAGCCGGCGGTAAGCCTTGCTTGGTATCATGAAAATTGTGAATAGCCAATCCGAGTTGTTTTAGATTGTTTGTACACTGCATCCGTCTTGCAGCCTCCCTCGCCGCCTGAACCGCTGGCAACAGAAGTGCGATTAACATACCGATAATCGCAATCACCACAAGAAGTTCGACCAACGTAAAGCCGAACGGTGAAGACCGGAAAAGAGTTGAGAATTTTGCAGAAAAATGTCGGAAAACCGGAGACTTTCCGCTATCCGTTATTAACTTTCTTATATATACGGCCCCCCCCCCCCTGTCTTGCCCATTTTAACATTTGGCAATTTTCAAAGAAAAACGCCAAAATCCCAACCAAACACATCACTACATTTTTCATTGTCAATCTCCTTATTTTATAAGGTTTCATTGGAATAATTGCGATTCGCTTACCGCAAAACAACGTATCGCAATCGAATTAGATTCAAATTTTACATGGAACCGAATAAATTGTCAACAGGATTTTTTCTTTTTGAAAGAAATTTTTTTGATCTTTCGGAATTTCCGGCGAATCATTGCCAATGGGAATCTCTCATCATTCAGACTTTACCGAAAGTTAACAGCGTGAGCTTGCCCCGCGTTGTTAGACTTAACCCCCAAACACGGGGTGAACCCCGTCGTTAACGAACAACGACGAGGGTAAATACCGCTGTTAACAAATACGAAACGTCGAACTGATCATAATTTGATCGCGAAACAAATCATTGAGCGGTTTTAAAGAAGTGGACTTTGTTACGTTTTGTTGAAGTTGAAGAGTTTCCCGATGCCGGTTCATCGTTTCCGTCAACCAGTAAACCAATTCTTTTGAAAGTTTAATTGGTTCCTTATCAACAGACACTGCTTTTTGCTGAATTTTATCGATAACTTCGTTGGTCAACGCCAGTGGGAGAAAATCCGTTTCCAGAATTTTTTGAAATTCTGTTGGCGGCATGGTTTCGTGTGCTTCGATCCATTCACAAGCCAAAAGCGGACGAACCACATAAAAAAAACGGTTAATACCAATAGACAATCCCTGCATTCCCTGATTAAACGCCTGCTCCGCAATTTTGAAATAATGAAACAAGGCTCGTTTTTTTTGAAAATAAACCGGAATGAGTGCGGTTAAGCGGGCAATAAATTCCAAATCACCACCGTAAACAACCGGACTTTGAATTTGTTCATTTAATGAAACGTTACAAACGGAAAACATGCGAAGAGCTTTTCGCAGTTCAAAACCGGAAATGTCAATATTATCGGGAAAAACAGTTTCAATAGTTTCATGCCGATCTTCAATAGAGAGATACCAATGAGCGGCATGGGCATAAATGAACCGGATATCATAATCGCTGTCCGGTGAAGGAAGTCCCCAAGCACGGCTTCCCGATTCAGCGGCAAAAAGAAGTCGGCAGTCATATTGACGCGTTAAATCTGTTAAATGTTGTGTGATTGTTGGATTGGTATCCATTGCTCTAATTGGGTTGGGTTGGTTCTGTTCGGCTTACAGGAACTCTTATTGGAATATTATTTTCGGTTTTTTTTGTAATTTTTCAAGATGTTGCCATATTTGATTTAAAAAACATTTGTCTTTATTGTTCTTATCGTTCTTATCGTTAATTTTAGGGACATTAGGGCATCTCTCATCATTCAATTTTTTATTTTCAACCTATTAATTAATAGTTAATAATAGTTAACGACGGGGGTTACCCCGTGTTTTTTAGTTAAGTCGAACAACGCGGGGCAAGCCCATGCCGTTAAAACGTTCGGTAAATTCTGAATGAGGAGAGATTCCCATTAGGAACAATAAGGGCATTGGGGAACAAATAATTTGGTGATTAAAAACGCCTGATTTTTTACTTGCTTGTCGGTAATGATCAAAAAGAATATAATAAATCTCGCTCAATCTTATTTTTATCATGTTCCAACCATTTTAAATAATAAATAATAAATAATAAACAATAAACAATAGGACATCTCTCATAATTCAATTTTTTATTTTCAACCCATTAGTTAATTGTTAATAGCTAATAGTTAGCGATTGGGGTTACCCCGTGTTTTTTAGTTAAGTCGAACAACGCGGGGCAAGCCCACGCCGTTAACGTTCGGTAAATTCTGAATGATGAGAGATTCCCTATAAACAATAGTACGATGTCAGTACCTTCCTTTCCCCGACGAGTTGCGATTTTAGGTTCCAGCGGAAGTATTGGGCGTAACGCTCTTGAAGTCATTGCCGAATCAGAGGGACGACTCGAAGCGGTTTTGCTTTCTGTTCATCGCCGGACAGATATTTTGGCGGCACAAATTCGTCAACTGGCAGTTCGGAGTGTTGCCGAACATATTCATGCCGCCGTGAAAAATACCACTCACCCCAAAATAACTCTTCCACATTGGGTTGTTGTTACAGATGAAACCGCAGATCGGACGCCATTGGAAGATTTGCCGTCAGGCATCGAGGTTTTTTTCGGTCACGATGCTCTTTGTCAACTGGTTCGGCATTCCGAAATTGATATTGTGTTGTCGGCAATTGTTGGGAGTGCCGGTTTGACCAGTACGTGGTCAGCTCTTGAAGTGGGGAAAATGGTTGCGTTGGCGAATAAGGAATCGTTGGTGATGGGCGGCTCACTCATCACTGATCTTGCACAAAAAAACGGCGGCTTACTCATTCCCGTCGATAGCGAACACAGCGCGATTATGCAATCACTCCAAAGTTGGAAAATGGAAAGCGGATTGCCGGAATCGGAAAACTTTGAAAGTTCGGGAAATCCTGAAAATTCAGGGAACAAAATAATATCGGGAGAAAGTCAAAATAATCAATCGACATTTTCCAATTTCCAATCAGTGATTCACAAAATAATTTTAACCGCCAGTGGTGGACCGTTTCGGTCATGGACACTGGAAGAACTTGCCAAAGTAACCGTTCGTGACGCACTCGCCCATCCAACTTGGGAAATGGGTAAAAAAATCACCGTTGATTCCGCAACCTTGATGAATAAAGCTCTCGAAATTATTGAGGCACGTTGGTTTTTCGGGATTCCTGTTGGTAAAATCGAAATTGTGATTCATCCGCAATCCATTGTTCACTCAATGGTTGAATTTGTGGACGGTTCCACGATTGCTCAAATGAGTCCGCCGGACATGCGATTACCGATCCAATTGGCGTTGAATTACCCAAACCGTTTCAACGGTCCTTCGTTACGGCTTGATTGGAAAAAGATCTTGTCGCTTGAGTTTTATCCGCCGGATATAGAACGTTTTCCGGCGTTGGCTCTTGGATTGGAAGTTGCGGAGGTTGCGGGAACTGCGGGTGCGGTGGTGAACGCCGCCAATGAAACAGCGGTTACCGCATTTCTCGAAAACCGCTTGCCATTTCAGGAAATCGTCAAAATTTGCCGTGTAGTGCTGGAACATCACCACTATGAACAACGCCCAACACTCACTCGACTCTTAGAACTTGACCAATGGGCAAGAAAAGAAGCAGAACAACGAATCGGATAAAAATAAAATACCTTAACTCAATACCCAATCCAGAACCATAATTAAGTTAAGTCTTATTAGTCCCCGTCGTCTCTAATGTTCCTATTAAACTAACTTCTCCGTTTGCCCCGCCAAAAGTGATCAAAAGTATCTACACATTTTTCGGTGGTCATTTTGTTGGGGGGGGCATACCATCTTCGTGTTGTAATTTTACCCATTTTAACCACCAGCCAGTGAACGCTGGAAAATTCCACAATCCGGTTATAACAACTCAATAAACTCTTCAATCGTTTTACAATCCAACAATTGCTCGGCAAGTGATTCCAACACAACCGGATCTTGTTTGGCGTATAATTTTTCTTTAACGTCAACATGAACTTCACCGAAACGTTTGCTCAACTGTCTCAATAACATATTTGCCCCTTCTTTGGTCCTTCCTTTCTTGATTCCTTTCTTGATTCCTTTCCTGATTCCTTTCCTGATTCCTTTCAATTCTCCGTTAAAAACACCTTTTTCAAAGATTTCGTCATACAGAGTTTTGACCATTGTGCCGGCCATGTGTTCACCCTCCTTTCCGGGTATTGTTTGTTGAATGCTTTCCTGAATGTTTTTGGGATCAATCGGTTCACGCGATGCCGTATAATAACAAATCGAATGAACAATTTCTATAATACGGTCATCCCAAGTCATCTCCTTAAAATTAGCAATGATATCGCCGAAATGTTCAACGGCAGTACCATCGTGAATACGTTTTATTGTTTCTACAACCGCACGAGTTTCCGGACGACCCGGTAAACAATGGTAAGGATGATTGTTTAAGTTGGCGCGGATGAGTTTCGATTGCGGTACAAATTCTCGTAACTCATCCGGTAACCCCGGAAG
>JAIROD010000811.1 GCA_031257725.1 Planctomycetaceae bacterium
TTTTTCCGAACGAAAAAAAACGTTGGTCACCGCCTCGCCGTTTTCAACCAATCCAAGCCGCCCAATTAATGTTTCAAGATAAAATAAATAAAACATCTTAGTTAATTGTTAATTGTTAATTGTTAATAGCTAATTGTGAATAGTTACGCAAACGGAATTATTGCTGTTGCGATTGTCATTCGCTTGCACAACGATTCACTCTTAACAATAAACTATTCGCTGACTTGTTGTTTTGGGAAGTTTTTATGTTATAATGGGAGTTAATCGTGTTATGGGTTACGGTAGAATATACTTTTTTACACTTGAAAATACGTTTTTGTTTCCAGAATCAGTTGGCGGATATCGGGTGATTTTGGCGGTTTAATTGTTGAATATCAAAGCAGAAGGGTATATTACCAAATTATTTAATTCTTTAACGGTACAATCGTATCACCGTCCAACAAAAATGTCAACGCTTCTGATTGCCTTTGCTTCGTTTTTTGGTTTTATTATTGCGTACAACACTTACGGCAAATTTCTTGCCCGTCGGATATTCCAACTCAGTTCGGAGGAGAGAACGCCGAGTGTGGAATTGCGGGACAATATTGATTTTGTGCCGACGAATCGTTATGTGATT
Source organism: Planctomycetaceae bacterium (assembly GCA_031257725.1). Classification (GTDB taxonomy): domain Bacteria; phylum Planctomycetota; class Planctomycetia; order Pirellulales; family Thermoguttaceae; genus WRKP01. The sequence goes on from JAIROD010000811.1 coordinate 617, forward strand.
TTCGGTCATCATTTTACCGCGATTGCCGGAACCGGACCTATTGTTGGTCCGACGATTGCGGTTATTTGGGGTTGGTTTCCGGCGTTACTTTGGGTTGTTTTCGGGAGTATTTTCATTGGCGCGGTTCATGATTTCACTGCGCTTGTTCTTTCACTCCGCAATAAAGGACATTCACTGGGCGATATTGCCGGAACAGTATTATCGCCGTCGGCAAAACTGTTATTCCTTATTTTGCTAACATTTATTCTTGCGGTGGTGATTGCTGTTTTTGGTAACGTTATTGCGACCACTTTTAAAGATTATCCGCAATCTGTTATGCCGACGATTCTTTCGATTCCGGTGGCGATGATATTGGGGGTGGTTATTTACCGGTACGGAATTTCATTATTTTGGGCTTCATTGGTTTCGATAATGATTTTAGGGATAACGGTCTTTTTTTCAGCGAGTTATTCAGGTTTTTCGTTTTACATGCCGAGTTTGGAACACATTCACGTTTCGCTTAATCCGACCATGCTTTGGACATGGGTGTTGTTTATTTATTGTTACTTTGCGTCTGTTTTACCGGTTTGGTTATTGCTCCAACCGCGTGATTATGTCAATAGTTTGATTCTTTATATTGTGTTGGGGTTGATAGTGATTGGACTGATTTTTGCCGGATTAACCGGAGTTGCCGATTTATTTGGTTCCGCTCCGCCGTTTCGGATTTCAGAAGCCGGCCGATTGGGTGCGCCGCCGATTTTGCCATTTCTTTTTATTACTGTTGCCTGTGGTGCGGTGAGTGGTTTTCACGCATTGGTTTGCAGCGGGACGAGCAGTAAACAGGTTGCGTCCATGCGTGATGCTTCATTTGTTGGTTATGGCGGGATGTTACTTGAAGCGGCGTTGGCGGTACTTGTTATTTTGAGTTGTACGGCGGGCATTGGACTTGGCATTCCGAACATTCAATCGGCTGCGGCGGCTACCGGAAGTCAAAAAACATTGGTAGAAACGGCTGACGATCTGAACAAACAAGTTCAATCATCCGAAGATTTACCGATTCAACCGGCGGAGATTGTCAAAGGACGTGAGGCGTGGAATCTTCGTTATGATCGTTCGTGGGCTTCGATGAATCTTGGCGAACAGGTTGGAACATTTATTGAGGGCGGCGCAAACTTTATTCATTTGCTTGGCATTCCGGTCAAATTTGCTCAGGGAATTATTGCAATTTTAATTGCATGCTTTGCTGCAACAACAATTGACGCTGCACTTCGATTGATGCGTTATGTGTTACAGGAGCTTGGCGGGATGCTCTATCTTGTGCCGATGAAAAACCGTTATATTGCAACAGCGGTGGGATTAGTGATTGCGGCGGCGTTGGCGTTGTGTAAGGCGAGTCCGACGGTGCCGTATGGAACGGGAGGGTTGATTCTGTGGCCTGTTTTTGGTGCGGGCAATCAGGTGGTTGCCGGTTTGACACTTCTTGTTGGCAGTGTTTATTTAATGCGGCGTAAGGTTCGTTCTGTGTATCTTTTGATTCCAGCCGTCGTGATGATTATCATTCCGCTTTGGGCAATGTCGTACAATATTATATTTGTGTTCTTTCACAAAGGTCAATATCTACTGACAGTTATTGGAACATTTATTGTTCTACTGGCGCTTTGGCTTGTCATTGAGGCATACCGTGCAATCAGACGGCTTGTTGCCATGAACCAAGAACAACAAAAATAGTGGAGAGTTGATAGTGGAAAGTGGGGGTGATGCAAGCAGAAGGATGCCGTTTGCGTGGTGTGTTTGTTGTTGGGGTGTAACGATTAGGGCTATCGCGTTTTCCATAGTGACCGCCTTCAGAGCAACCTTCAACGACTGCCTTCAGAGCCGCAACCGGAAGGTTGCGAAAAAACATCCGGCTTCAGAACGGGAAACTGGTTTTCCCAAAAAAAATAATAAATCAACATGACAATATTTCAATAAAGCAACAATATTAGTTGAAAAATTAGTTGAAACAATTAGAAGGTCTTCACTAAAATATTATGATGATTCTCAAATTCAAACACAATAATAGGAACAGTTACAATGTCTAAAATTACATCCGATGTATTGCCAGATGGAAAGCAAACATTATCTGATCAAGTATTGACATTTGATGCAATGACCCGTCATGGTGTAAAATTTCTTTTATTGATCTGCGCGGGTGTGTTGGTTTTGACCGGAATGGTTTGTCTCTTTACTTTTATGAAGCAATTGGAATCTATCATTAGTCGCGAGAGTATTGATTACCTGTTTTCGATATTATCTTGGGTAATGATTGTTATAATTGTCTGGATGATTGTGTTGATGCGGAAAGTCAGACGCGTAATTATTGATTCAAATTCTGTCACAATACAAAAATTGTGTTGGTCGGAACAATTGAAATATACGTATATTGAAAAAGTTCGTTGTGAACCTGCTAATCAGTTTGATTTTTTATTATTACTTGATTGGAATGGTAAAGAGCTGGGTCGTATTCCAATAAAAATGTCCAGTTTTACCGTTCTTAAAACTGAATTATTGCAGCGGATTCAAAACGCGAGTGATGAAAGGATTAAGATTTGGGAAAACATTTTAATCGAAAAACGCCGCACGAGACGACGTAAGCTGTTTTGGTCTCCATTTATTTTTTTTGTTGTCATTTTATTTGGATGCTTTTTCCTAACGGGGTATTGGGATTTTTACACTCGCGGACAAATGCGAAAATATGGTACTTCTACAATAGCGACGATCAAACGTCTTGACATTAACAGTGAAAAAACGCCTGAATCCGAATTATGGTACGGTTTGGTAGAATACGTTTTTACGGTGAATGATAAAGAATATACTCGTAGGGTAAAGCTTTACGAAAGTGAGTGGATAAAGTTACAAGAAGAGAAAACGATGGAAATCCGGTATCTGCCCGACAATCCCAATATTAACCGTCCCGAGCGTGGTGAGTGGTTTCATCGACATCATTGGTCATCGAAACTTATGGGGATATTTTTTGGGGCGTGTGTATTCCTATTTGGTACGTTTGGTTTCGTTCTGGCATTATTCGGTTACACTCTTGACACTCATAACGGTATAATTTATTTGCTCAAACACGATCAGATACTTGAAGACCGTCTTGAAAAGATTAAAAAAGTATAACATAAATAAAAATGTTGCTGTTGCAAATAAAGTATCCAATAATCTAATGTGGATTACTTAAAGCGGGAACGTTTGTTGTTTTGGGGCGATGTTCTCCTCACTCCCATTAGAGGTTGCCGATCAATCCTTCGCCCTGAAAGGGCAATACATACCAGCCCGCCGCATCGCGGCGGGTTCGATTGCCCAAGAAATCAACGCCCTGTAAGGGCAATTGATTAATTGATTAATTGATT
>JAIROD010000820.1 GCA_031257725.1 Planctomycetaceae bacterium
AATTTACCGAAAGTTAACGGCGTGGGCTTGCCCCGCGTTGTTCAACTTAACCCTAAAACACGGGGTAAACCCCGTCGTTAACTATTAATTTATTAATTTATTAATTTATTAATTTATTAATTAATAGTTTGAAAATAAAAAATTGAATTATTAGAGAGACACTAAAATTCCTTAGACCGCATCAGCAAATGTTTGTTCGGCGCGTGAAAAGAGTCCGAGACCAAGAAACAAAATAAAAATCAGTAAAAGCAAACCCGTCAGAACCGCTGACCATGAAACCATACCGGTTCCCAATGTCATCAGACGAAAAAGTTCAATCGGAACAATCATGGGATTGAACATACACCAAAATCGCCATGATTCGGGAACCAACGACAAAGGAATAATAACTGCGGAAATCATCATGCCTAACTGTGTTAGGAAAGGAACCGCCAGAACCAAATCTCGATAACGTATTGTTATCGCCGCAATAAGAAGCCCCAAGCCAAGACCCAATAACAACACATAAATCATCACCAACGGAAGTAAAAGCAAAAATAAATTCGGTTGAATCGGTGCGCCGCGAACCCAATAAACCGCATAGATCAGTGCAAAAAGTAAAACCTGAATCGCCCACCGAAGAAGATTACTCAACACCAATGCAATCGGAATTGCCAAACGTGGAAAATAGACTTTGCCCAACACATCACGGTTGTCAAGCAATACCCGTGATATTTGTAATAAACAAGACGCAAAGTAATTCCAAAGGATCAAACCGGCAAAATAAAACAAAGGCGGTGGTAATTCATCTGTTGGAATTTTCGCCGCCATTGAAAAAACAATCGTGAAAATTCCTGTGGCAAACAACGGCTGAATCAACCACCAAAGCGGTCCAAGAATTGTTTGCTTGTAGTAAATAACAAAATCACGGTAAACAAATAATAAAATCAAGTAACGATAACGCCAGAGTTCCGCCGGATCAAACCGAAACCAACCATGAGGCGGCGTTACTACCGTTTGGACTACTGATTGCTTGTCAGAAAATATTTCAGGAATTGGAACCATTGGAGAACACCTAATTATTATTCTTTTTTGATCGTAGAACTTTATAAAAAATCATCTGGGAATCTCTCCTCATTCAGAATTTACCGAACGTTAACGGCGTGGGCTTGCCCCGCGTTGTTCGACTTAACCAAAAAACACGGGGTAAACCCCGTCGTTAACTATTAATTTATTAATTAATAGGTTGAAAATAAAAAATTGAATGATGAGAGATGCCCATCTGTCCCTAACATCCTTATAAAAAGAGACCTTAGGAACGATAAAGACTAAGAAAGGATTAAAGGAACCAATAATCTTAGCCGAGCGATGAGATAGCGTCAACATCTTGTTGTTGGTAAATGGAAATCAGATGTTCGAGTGAGGATTGAAGTGTGAACGGAGTTGCCGACAATTCCGTTAAAGCACAAGAAGGTTCACAACGCGCCCCAACCATCTCATAAATTGCCTTAATCCAATATGTTTTCGACGCTTCCAACGCAACACGTCGAACACGTTGCGGGAAAAAATGATCCAGTTCACACGAAATCCGGTCTGAATACACAACACCAAGTCCCGCCACCAACGCTTCCATTGCCGCAATCGGTAACCCCTCATAAAATGAAGGAAGAACAAATACGTCAAACAATGAACAAAGCAGATCAGGAACATCCGAGCGTGAACCGGTCAAAATCATTCGATCTTCCAGTTTCCTGCTTCGAATATCACGGCGTATCTCTTCCCATCGTTCACCATGACCAACCAGCACAAAATACACATCCTGCCCCCCCCCCCCTCTATTGCCCATCTTAACATTCAACTTTGCACGCGAGGTGTTTTCACGCGAGGTGTTTTCACACGAGGTGTTTTCACACGAGGTATTTTCACATGAAAGATTTTCACACAAAGGATTGTCTTTCATGTCTTGTAAAAATTTCATGAGGTCAAGGAGAAAACGATGATTTTTCTGATGAGTGAACCGTCCGATATGTCCGAGAACGGTTGCGTGATCGGGAATGCCCAACTCACGCCGAAGCCGTTTACCCGTTTCATTTTTATTGCGCAAACGATCCGCGTTTTCAAAAACTTCCGGATTAATACCCGTGTAGAGTATTTGCTTTTTCGCATTCAGAAACTTTGCAGCAGGCAACATGTTTACAACAAACGAGGTGAATGATTCGGCAACGGCTTGCGAACAAGGCAGAATATTCGTTGCATAACGAAAAACATTTGGACGTCCGTAAACATAGTGAATGAAACGCCGATAGAATCGGGGATTTTCATACTTTGAGGCGTGAACCGACATAACGCGAACAGGAACTTGCTCTTGAGCGGCAATACGTAATATTTCACCGGATAAATCAAACTGGTGAACATGAACCGCATCATATTTACAGTTGCGCAATATTTTCCGAACGCCGCATAAATACGGATTGCCCCAGCTCCAAGGCAGCGGACTTCTCGAAAATGGAACCAGATGCACGGCGGAACCTAGACGACTGATATCCGGTAGAATTACCTTGCTGTTCATACTGAGCAGGAAATCAAACCGGACACGCGGATCACGCATTCGGAATAATTCCAATATCCATTTCTCTGCACCACCCGTATCACTTAACGTTCCCAATACCTGTAAAACTCGTTTCATTGTTTTGTGAATTTTCAAATCGGAATTAAAAACGTTATTCTAAGGGGAATCTATCATCATTCAGAATTTACCGAACGTTAACTGCGTGGGCTTGCCCCGCGTTGTTCGACAACTATTAATTAATAGGTTGAAAATAAAAAATAAAGGAAAAAATAAAGAGAACGTCGTCAAACGAATTACCATAGAAAACAACCAAAATATTCCGATATGTACAATTTCAGAACATCCGATCTGTGGAAAATCAATAGAGGTTTGTATTTTTTGTTCTTCTGTCATCGCTTTATTGCTGAAATGGTCTATTTTTCATACCATCTTAAAATTTTATTCTTGGTGTAATAGAAAAATTAGAAGAGGAATGGGGAAGTATTAAGGAGGAGAGGATCGTCTCCAAAAGTCGTTCATGTCCCTATCGCCCCTAATGTCCCTACAACATATTTCATAAAAAGACATTAGGAACAAATGGAACATCAAGAACAAAAGATTCTTCCTAAAACTCCTCAGTAATTAAAAAAGAATCATGAGCAATTCCCAAAAGAATTTGCTTTTTATATTCTCTTTATCATTTCTTCAAACTGTATTTGGAGCAATTCCCGAATTCCTTTCTTTCCAAGTGTGAGCAGTTGTTGCAGTTCCTTTTGGGAAAAAGCGTATTCCTCACCGGTTCCCTGAATCTCAATAAAACGCCTCGATCCGGTCATCACCAGATTCATATCAACATCAGCTTCAACATCTTCACTGTACTGCAAATCGAGCATCGGAACACCGTCAACAATTCCAACACTCACCGCCGCTACCGAATCAATAAGGACTGTTTCCGGTAATGACAACGAACAAATTGCGTCCAGCATCGCAAGATAGGAACCGGTAATACTGAG
>JAIROD010000843.1 GCA_031257725.1 Planctomycetaceae bacterium
CACCCCTGCCCCTCCGAAGGAGGGGAATCATTCCCCTCCTTCGGAGGGGCTAGGGGTGGTCATTCGGAGGAAACGACTGAATAGTTAAAAAAAAATATTTCACTGATATATTACTAAAATACAACGTTTTTAGCAGTTTCCTTAAATCGAATCTGTATAAAACGGAAAGATATTTAATTTTTAGATATTTAATTTTTAGAATTTTTGAGGAATTTATGAATTTCAATTTGAGTCGTTTTGTTTTGGTTTTCTTGATTCTTTGTTTAATTTTCCGGTTTTCAACCGGCTGTCATCAGGGACGGCAAGCTCCGGCGGATCTTCCGAAACTTTATCGTTGTGTCATTCATTTGACACAGGAAAATCAACCTCTTCCCGATGCGATGGTTTCACTTCGATCAGTGGATTCCGGTAATAAACAATGGTCAATTAGCGGTTCCACAGATGAAACAGGTAAAGCCGAAATTTTTACGGAACTCTATTTTAAGGGAGCTCCGGCGGGCGAATATAAGGTCGTTGTTTCAAAAACAGAGGTAATTGTTCCGCCGACTCCTGCTGTTTTACCGGAAAATGAAGAGGCACGAACAAAAATTCTTAATCGAATTGAAGCGGAAACCAAAGAATACAATGTTGTTGCCGCAGAATTTTCCAACGCCAAAACAACCCCGTTAATAATTAACGTACAAGAAAAAGAAACCGAAGTTTCATTTGAACTCGGAGCAAAGATTACAAAACCGGTTCGTTAATTTCATTTTCATAGATTCCGTCATATTTCACGGGATTAGCCGTGAAATATGACGGCTAAGCCGTGATATGTTATGGATTAATGTTAAAATTTGTTAAAATTTGATCATTTTGGCTGAAAAATTGGTTTGGCGTAATTTTTGCATATTTAATTTTATAACGGCAAGAGGTAACGGCTTGTTTTGCTTTTACTTCATGCGGTGTAATTGCAAGCAAGGTAGTAGTCAACCTTTCGCCGAAAAATTGCCCGCCTTATGATTATATGTTTGATCATAAACAATAGGATCGCTATTGAATAATTACGAATTTTTTATAAGCTATAAATATGATGAATGTACAAAGTATCTTAACCGCCACTCACCTGTTTAATAATTACCGTATGATTAACTGTATGATTAAAAGAGTTCTTTTTTTCGTTATTGTGTTAAGTAGTTTTGTTGTTTCCGTTTTTTCGGAAACGGAAATACATCGGAAAGAGCCTCTTCCGCAAACGACACGTCCGAATATTCTTCTGATCATTGCAGATGATCTGACTTATCGTGATCTTGGTTGTTACGGAAGCGTCAATGTTAAAACACCTCATATTGATTCACTTGCGTCGGAAGGCATGAAATTTCTGCACTGTTATAATGCGATTGCCATGTGTGTGCCGACGCGCAACATGCTTTATACCGGTCTTTATCCGTTACGGACAGGAAGTTATCGTAACCACACCAACAGCCGTCCCGGAACGGTAAGTATGATTCCGTATTTTACTCAACTTGGTTATCGAGTTGGACTTGCCGGCAAGGTGCATGTCGGTCCGCCGCAATCGTTTCCGTTTGAATCTGTTTCCGGTTTGACGGCGAATTGTGTCAGCGCAACAGACGATTATTCATACGAACCAATCAAAGAGTTTATCACACGCGACCGCAATCAGCCGTTTTTTCTTGTAACTGCGTTCATTCAACCGCATGTTCCCTGGACGATGGGAAATCCTGAAACGTTTAATCCTGAACAACTTGACTTACCGCCTCATTGGGCTGATACTCCGCAAACACGGCAATCTTATGCAAAATATCTTGCGGAAGTGGTATTTCTTGACCGTCAAGTTGGTGAACTACTTCACCTGTTCGATGAGTCCGGTTTGCGAAACAATACGATTGTCCTTTTTTTGAGTGAACAAGGTGCTCAATTTCCCGGTGCGAAATGGACTTGTTGGGAACAAGGTCTCCATGCCGGTATGATCATTCGTTGGCCCGGCATCGTGAAACCGGAATCGCAATCTTCCGCTCTCGTTCAATATGTTGATATTGTTCCAACTCTTCTGGATATTGCCAAATCTATTCCGGAAAACGAATCTATTAAAAAATATGTTACAAAATCAAAAACTTCGTATAATCTTGATCGAATTGATTTTGACGGCAAGTCGTTTTTGAATGTTCTGCTCGGTCAAACTTCGGAACATGGAAAATATGCTTACGGTATCCATAACAATATTCCCGAAGGACCGCGTTATCCGATTCGTTCTGTGCGTACCAAAGATTTTTCGTACATTAGAAATCTCCTTCCCAACGAGCAATATATTGTCAAGTTTGTACAAAAGAATCCAAAACAACCTTATTATCCCTCTTGGAGGGTTGCTGCGGAACACAATGATCAACGTGCCGTACAAGCAATTCGCCGGAATGAATTTCGGACTGAGGAGGAACTTTATGACCTCAAAAATGACCCATGGGAAATGCATAATCTGATAAATTCTCCCGAACATCATGAAATATTGAACGAGTTACGGAAAGCGTTGGACGATTGGATGAAACAACAAGGTGATCCCGGAGCGGAAATTGATGTTCCGATATAGCGGTCTATTGTAATTTTTTTGAAACAGTGTTTGTTTGGGGATGTTACAAGGTAACTGTCTATTTTTATTTTAATTTTTCGTAATTATTCAGTATAATATTTGTTTTAGCAATATGTGATGATTCGCATTTGCTAACGGCGGGGGGTACCTTGCGATGGTACAACAGACGGGGGAAACCCCGCCATTAACGGTCAAACAAAAATTCCACCGAAATATTACATTTTTCTTTGTGAATTGTGTGACTTTGCGGGAAATTGATAATTGGTAACAATATTTTACTGTTAAAATATAACGACGTTTTTTACAACAATTTTTTAATTTTAAGGAACAATTTATGAAAAAATATTTTTCACTTGTTTTAGCGGTTTTACTTTCTTCGTCTTTATTTGGCGTGGAAAATTCCAAGCCGAATGTTGTTTTCTTTTTGATAGACGATCTCGGCGTGAATGATGTCGGAGCGTATAATCCGAATACATTTTACGAAACACCGAATGTCGATGCCCTTGCCAAAGCAGGCGTGCGGTTCACCAGCGGTTACACCGCTTGCTGTGTTTGCAGTCCGACAAGATACAGTATTCAAACCGGCAAGTATCCCGCACGCGGCGCACATACAATCTGGTTCGGATCAAACTCGAATCAGACAAATAAGAACCGCAAATTTCTTGATGCCGAATATGTTGACCGAATGGTGCTTGACGAAACAACTATCGGCGAAGCATTTCATGATGCCGGTTATAAAACGATTTTTGTCGGCAAATGGCATTTGGGACCGAGTGTGGAATTTTTCCCTGAAAATCAAGGTTACGATATCAACATTGCCGGCGGTGCGCACGGAAATCCGGGTAAGAACGGATACTTTTCGCCGTACAACAATCTTCATCACTTGCCGAATGGTCCCGACGGAGAATACCTAACTCACCGCTTGGCAAAAGAAGCAACCGAACAAATTAAAAAAGCGAAAGACAAACCGTTCTTCCTGTATTTTGCAACTTATCAAGTTCATACGCCGCTTCTTGCCCCTGAACCGCTGATTGAAAAATACCGTAACAAAGCGGAAAAGTTAGGGCTTCCGATTGACGGACAAAACCTGTTTCAAAATGACCCAAGTGCTCCCAATCCGCGCGTCCGCAAAATTCAATCGAATCCGATTTATGCCGCTATGGTTGAAGAGATGGATACCGCCATCGGAAAAGTAATTCAAACATTGAAAGACGAGGGCGTTTATGAGAATACGATTATCGCTTTTGTCAGCGATAACGGCGGACAAGCAAACGGACCGACTTCAAACTTGCCAATTCGTGCGGGAAAAGGTTGGGTTTATGAAGGCGGACATCGCGTTCCATATATTATCAAAGCACCGAAGAATAAGAGCGGTATTTCCGATGTTCCGGTAATGACAACGGATTTTTATCCGACGTTGCTGGAACTTGCAGGATTGCCGTTGAAGCCGCAACAGCATCTTGACGGCGTTTCGCTCAAACCAATATTATTTAACCCAAGTACCAACGTTACAGATAAACTTCACCATAGAACCTTATATTGGCATTATCCACATTACACCTCGTTTCCGGGCGGCGCATTGCGAAAAGATCATTTCAAGTTTATCCGTCAATATGAAAACGGAAACACAGAACTTTACGATTTGAAAAACGACCCGTATGAACAACATAATATCGCCGCCGAAAAGCCGGAATTGTTGAAACAATTAGCAGAGGAACATAACCGCTGGCTGAAATCCGTAAACGCAAGATTTTTGCGACCAAAAGAAGGACAAACCGAAAAGTCATGGTTGCCGGAATAGAAACTAAAACCTCCGTAATTGAAATATTACAAAAATAAAATAGAATAAAAATAAAAAAATCCCAATTGTTCGATTGTTACCATATTGTTGTTACCCGTTTACATTCCCCACTGTAGGAAAAAAAACATGAAAAATCTGTTGTTTGTTACGATGATGTTGCTGTTTGTGTTCAATGGACTACTCGGCAATGTTTCGGCTCAAGAAAATTCTGTCCCAAAAGCAACACGTCCGAATATTCTTCTGATTATTGCAGATGATCTGACTTATCGTGATCTTGGTTGTTATGGCAGCGTCAATGTTAAAACACATCATATTGATTCACTTGCGTCGGAAGGCATGAAATTTCTGCACTGTTATAATGCGATTGCCATGTGTGTGCCGACGCGCAACATGCTTTATAGTAATTGTCTATTTTAATTTCTTTAAATTGTTTGTGGGGGGATTTTACAAGGTAGGCGACCTTATGATTATATATCTGATAATAAACAATAGGATCACTGTTGAATTATTACACAAGTGTTATATTTTAATTTTCGTACAGAAAATATCAAATTTAAATAGACCGTAACATATTATGATGTTTATATTCAAAATTCGAACAATTTTATTGGTAATCATTTTTTTAGTAGGATTGGTTATTTCTTTGCCGGATATTCTTGGGGCGGCGGAAAATAGCAATTTACCGAATATTGTGTTTATTTTCGCAGATGATATGGGATATGGCGATGTTTCTTTATTGAACGAAAAGAGCAAGATCAAAACACCTCATCTTGATTCACTGGGGCGGCTGGGAATCGTTTTTACTGATGCTCATGCAGCTTGTTCGGTTTGCGGACCTTCCCGTTACGCGGTGATGACAGGACGTTATCCAATGCGGAATTATAAAAAAGCGACGAACAATAGCACTGGTTTTGGATTACCGGTACTGGAATCAGGACGGTTGACTGTTGCGCAAATGCTTAAAGAAAAAGGGTATGATACCGCCGCGTTTGGAAAATGGCATCTCGGAATGACCTGGGCAACACAAGACGGTAAACCGCTTGGCGACCAAACCCTCGAAACAGAATGGCAACGAATTGATTACACAAAATCAATCACGGACGGTCCTCTTGCACGGGGATTCGATTATTTTTTTGGAATTCCCGCTTCGCTTGATATGATTCCCTATGTATTTATTGAAAATGATTATGTCACGGAAATTCCGGTAACAATCAAACAGAATGATCCGCCGCGTCCGGGACCAGCCGGTGAAAAATTTGAACCGATTGATGTGTTGCCGGTCTTAACGGAAAAATCAATTAATTATATTCGTGAACACGGAATTGGCGGAAAACGTTACGGAAATCCATTTTTCATTTATCTGCCGCTCAACGCTCCTCATACTCCGCTTGTTCCAACCAAAGATTGGCAAGGTAAAACGGTCATTGGGGATTATGGGGATTATTGTTCACAAATGGACGATTCTGTCGGAAAAATCCTTGCGGCAATTGATCAGAACAATCTCAGGGAAAATACACTTGTCTTCTTTACAGTGGATAACGGATTCGCTCCTTATCTTAAACCCAAAAATTATGAAGACAAAGGACATTTTCCAAGTTACATTTATCGCGGCTACAAAGGGGATATTTATGACGGCGGTCATCGGATACCATTTTTGGTACGTTGGTCGGGAAAAATCAAACCTCATTCCATTTCGAATGACTTAATTGGTCTTGTTGATTTTTTGGCAACTTGTGCCGAAATCATTGATTTTCAACTGCCAGACCATGCCGCCGAAGACAGTGTGAGTTTTTTACCAATTCTGCTCGGTAAGGAATCGGCGGTAAAACGGTCTGAACTTGTTCATATTAGTCCGAAAAATCAAGTTTCCATTCGGGAAGGAACTCTCAAATTAATTGTTCCTGCTAATACCGGACAAAAAATACCTCAATGGAAAACTCCGCCGCACTACGAATTGTACGATATGTCAATTGATCCGTCGGAAGAAAATAATCTTGCCAAAGAAAAACAAGAAATCGTTGCAAAAATGTTTTCACGTCTCGAAACAATTTTAAAAAACGGACGTTCAACTCAGGGAACACCGCAAAAAAATAATTCCGATTTACAACTGTACAAACCATAACATTACCCTACAATTCGTAATAATAATCCAACGATTTTTTATTAACTGATGATATAGATTGACATTATTTTCGTTATAAATAATTTGCATCAAACTGCTTAATTTTATTAACGCCCGCTTCTTTAGGTGAAACAATGAAAATTAAAGATTTGTTGTGTTATGCGGTCTTAACGGCTGTTTTATTTTGCATAACGTTTTTGAACGCATCGGACACGCGTCCGAATTTTTTGTTCATTTATGCTGACGATCAACGTTACGATCAAGTTGGCGTGGTACAACGTGAACAGGGCGATAAGGGACGTTATCCTTGGTTTGACACGCCGAATATGGATCGTCTTGCGGAAAACGGAGTACGTTTTCGTAATGTTTTTGTGTCTTCATCACTTTGTGCGCCCAGTCGTGCGGCATTTTTGACAGGGCGTTACAACCACTTCAATGGAATTGCTTCCAATTTCCGACCGCTTCCGTTAGATACCGTAACACATGCATCCTTGCTTCATGAGGCGGGTTACACAACAGGTTATTTTGGTAAATGGCACATGGACAGTCAGCGTGAACGTCCCGGATTTGATTACCACGCCGGTTACCTCGGTCATGGACGTTACAATGATTGCCCGCTTATTGTGCAGGGTGTTGAAACGCCGACGGTTGGTTGGGTGGACGATGTTGTTACCGATTATGCGATCAATTTTATAAAAAATCAAAAAACATCAGATAAAGCGTGGTCGGTTATTGTTGGTTTCAAAGCTCCGCACGGTCCGCAAATTCCACCGGAACGTAACGCCAATTTGTATGAAGGAAAACAGGCACGAGTTGTTCCGAACCTGAACACACAAGCAATTTACCTTAAAAAACAAGGGGTTCCGTTCAAAAAAGAGTCGGTCTCCGACGACGGTTTGGTTGCGGCGAATCTTGATAAATTTCGTTGCGTTAAAGCATGTGATCAGAATCTTGGGCGTTTACTTGATACGTTGGACGAATACGGTTACACGGAGAATACTGTTGTTATTTATACCAGCGACAACGGTTATTATTTTGGCGAGCATGGTCTTGGGGATAAACGAAGTGCTTATGAGGAAAGTTTACGGATTCCATTTTTGGTACGTTATCCGAAGTTGGGCGATGCCGCGAAAGGTCGTGTGGTGGATGAACCTGTTCTCAATATTGATCTGGCACCGACATTGCTGGATTTTGCCGGTGTTACAATTCCGAAAGAGATTCAAGGTCGGAGTTGGCGGCTGCTTCTTGAAGGGAAAAAACCGGCGGATTGGCGAAAAGCATGGTTTTATGAATATTTCGCAGAACGTCAACGGGCATCACGTGTTGTCGATATTACAGCGGTACGGACTCTCAACGCAAAACTAATTAAGTATGCTCTTAAATCCGGTATTCAAGAAGATTGGACGGAATTATTTGACTTGACCAATGATCCGTATGAGTTAAAAAATCTTTACAATAATTCCCGATACGCTGAATTACAACATGAGTTAGAGCATGAATATGAACGGTTGCGTCAAGAGGTTGGTTATAAAATTCCCGATTATGTTGACCGTCCTGATTGGTGGGAAAATGGGTTACAGAAAGAAGAACCGTCGGCAACCGCCGATAAAAATCGTTCCAATATTGTTCATATTGCGGTCAAAGAACCAGGGAACCGTTTGATATTCACTTTTGAACAAGATACCGATAAACAGATTGTTGATTCATCAGGCAAGGAAAATCACGGTATTCCATACGGAAATCTTGTTACAAGTAAAGGACAAAACGGTGAAGCGGTGAAATATTTTGACGGTAAGAGTTTTATTGAGTTAAAAAAAACGCCGACACTTGTTTTCGCTGAAATTCCTTGGACAACAGAGATTGTTTTCAAGTCGGATAAACCGGACGGTGTGATTTTGGCGGTTGGCGGAAAGTCGCAAGGATATTCGATTCGGCTTGAGAAGGGAATTTTGATTTTTAACGTAACAATTGACAGAGAACGTTATCAGGTTGTATCGCCTGACGCGGCGTCTGGTTGGGTCAAGGTGTCCGGGCAATTCACTGCGGACAAAAAATTGGTTTTATCGGTCAATAATAAGATAGTCGCGGAGCAAAAACTTCCATCGTTTGTAACAAAAGAGCCGAATTTTGGTTATAGAATTGGAAAGGATTCCGACGGCGAATCAATCTTGCCTGCATTTACCGGTTTCATTTCGTCGGTCAAACTTATCGCCGATAAATCCGTAACAATTAAGCCCGTAAAACAAACGAAACAGGATACTACCGTACAAAAAAATGAATCTGAACAAAAAAATGATCCGGCGCGAACCAATATAACTGTTAAACAAACGGAAAAGGATTCGTTTATTGTTCTTGAAAATATTCCTTACGTAAAGGACGGCGGAAATCGTCAACAACTTGATCTTTACCTGCCGAGAAATGACCAAACGGTGGAGCATCCGCCGTTCCCGTTGATCATTGTTATTCACGGCGGCGGCTGGCGAGGCGGCAGCAAGGACAACGTGAAATTTGTTGAATGGTCGCGATTTTTTGCGGAAAACGGTTATGCGGTTGCGGCGATCAATTACCGTTTACGACCGGAATTTTTGTTACCAACCCAGATCATTGACAGTAAATCGGCGGTTCGTTGGTTGCGTGCCAATGCAAAAAAATATAATCTTGATACAGAACATTTTGGGGCGATTGGTTCGTCTGCCGGCGGTCATTTAGTATCGTCGTTGGGAACATCCGCTCATATTGAGGAGTTCAATCAGGGTGAAAATCTTGATCAATCGTGTGCAATTCAGGCGGTTGTTGATTTTTGCGGACCAAGTGATTTTCTAACGTTTCGTGCGAAAGCGGTGGTTGCGAGAAGTTTGTTCGGCGAAAATGCGAACAACATTGATATTGTCAAAAAATCAAGTCCGTTACACACCGTTACAAAAAAATCGGCACCGTTTTTGATTGTTCATGCGGTTGATGATAAAACGGTTTCGATAGAGCAAGGCAGGCGGTTTCATGAATCGTTACAAAAATTTGGGATTGAAAGTAATTTGATTGAACTTTCGTCGGGCGGTCATGGTTCTCCGCAATTCAAAAGTCCCGAAACAAAAAAACAAATTATTGATTTTTTTGAGAAACACTTGAAAAATCAACATCAGACTAATTGAAATATTACAAAAAATAAAACAATCCCAATTGTTCGATTGTTACTATATTTGTTGTTACACATTTTCGTCCCCTTTTTTTCAGGAGAAATTTATGAAAAGATTATTGATGTTGGTGTTGACCGTATTGGTTATATTGTTTCAAATAGCCGATGTGATCCGTGCGGAGGATAAATCGGTACAAAATGAAACTCGTCCGAATATCCTCTTGATTCATGCCGACGATGTCGGCTGGGGAGATTTCACCATTTACAATTCGGCGAGTAAAATTCATACGCCGGAAATTGACCGTCTTGCCCGGACGGGAATTCGTTTCACTAACGCCCATACTCCGGCGGCATTGTGTGCGCCGACACGTTACGCATTGCTCACCGGAAATTACCCGTGGCGCGGACGTTATCCGGCAGGCAACTGGGGCTGGCATACCGATACGCAATTGTTGCCCGGTCAAAAAACATTCGGACATTTTTTGCAACAAGCCGGCTATCGGACGGCAATGTTCGGTAAAGCGAATCTCGGTTTAGTGTACGAAAAAATGATCGACGACAAAACACCGGACTTTTCGTCAAAACTTGCCGAAGGTCCGATTCAATGGGGATTCGATTATTCGTACATTATTCCGCGCGGACATCAGAGTTTTCCGTACGCATTTTATGAGAATAACATCCTTGTCGGCGATCCGGCTAAAATAACGCAACTTAAAGCCGGTCAAGTCAACGGCGGTCAGGTCAACAGCGACGGACCCGGTGTTCCCGATTGGGACAGTTCACAAACAGGACGAATTTTGACTGAAAAAGTCCTTGCGTTTATCGATAACCATCTTGAACAGAATAAAAAAGACGGAAAAGATAAACCGTTTTTGATTCATTTTAATACAGACGGAGCTCATGGTCCTTACACGCCGCCGGAAACATTATTCGGACGAAAAGTTGCCGGAGAAACGCAAATGGCGGCACACACGGATATGATTCTTGAAGTCGATGTGATTGCCGGACATCTTGTCAAATCACTTAAAGAACGTAATCTTTATACGAACACCGTTATTATTGTTACGAGCGATAACGGCGGTATTCCTGCGGAACGTGAAAAGTTCGGTCATGATGCGGTCGGCGGGTTACGCGGTAACAAGTCCACTATTTGGGAAGGCGGTACGCGTGTTCCGTTTATTATTCACTGGGGCGATGACACCATAAACGGATCGAAAATTAAACCGGAAACGGTTACCGATCAAGTTGTCGGTACGCATGATCTCGCCGCGACTTTTGCCGAAATTGCCGGTGTGGAACCGGGAGAAGATCAGGCACTGGATAGCGTGAGTTTTCTTCCTGTTTTGCTCGGCAAGCAACGTGAAGACAAACCGATACGTGAAAGTCTGCTTGTTCAATCAAGTCCCGGACGAGATACCGCCGAAGGACGTATTCCGCCGGAATTAAGAGAACGGTTTCAAAATCGTCCGCGCCCGTTACAAGCCTATCAGAATTTTCGTGCAAAATCGGCAAGAGATGAAGGTTTTGACGGAATCGGTCATGCGGTTCTAAAAGACCGGTGGAAATTGTTACTCGGTTTAACAGACAAACCGGAATTTCTTGTCAATCTGCAAAATGATCCCAAAGAATCAACAAACCTGCTTGAAGATTCGGCGAACAAAAAACGAATTGAAGAATTTCAAACAATTTACCAATCCATCCGTGAATCAAAACGCAGCACCCCGCCCTTGAAACTGTAAAGACGCATGATATACTTTTATCATGCTTTTTGTAAGGGACACATTGCCGTGTGTCCCTGTGTAACATTCAACAATTTTTTGTAACTATTCAGCAGTTTGAATATTTATTTTTCTGTCCCGTTAGGGACAACATATTGGTAGAAAACGATGTCGATTAAAATGCTTGTCCCGCTAGGGACAACATGTTGGTAAAACTAGGGATCAATCAATGAATCTTACCAATATTGCATCTCTACGGGACGCAGATTTTTCTTATTACATTTTTCTACCAATATACCGTCCCTAGCGGGGCGGAAAAATTCAGGAACGCAACCAAACTACTGAATAGATACAATTTTTTTAATTCCCCTCCAAAAATGAAAACAAAAATTACTTTGTTCGTATTGATTTCTTTGTTATTTTGTTCTGATATTTTAGCAGCGGAGAAACCGAATATCCTTTTGATTTTGTCTGATGATATGGGTTATTCTGATCTTGGTTGTTACGGCGGCGAAATTGCAACGCCGCAATTGGATCAACTTGCCGCCGGCGGTGTTCGGTTCACTCA
>JAIROD010000015.1 GCA_031257725.1 Planctomycetaceae bacterium
CCTTTCGCCGAAGGGTTTTCACCCACGGTTGCGTCGGCGATATCCGACTTGCCCCTGTTTTCCGGCGGCAATCAGTTTCCAAACCGGTCAGAAACACAAAATGACCCAATCGAATCTGATTCACTGTTGCCTATCGGCAACGCAACCGTGGGTGAAAACCCTTCGGCGAAAGGTTGCCTACCTGTTGATACGACACCTTGGTGAGGTTTCAAATCAAACAACCCATTTCGACCCGTTGACAGTATATATTACAAAAAAAGTTAAAACAAAATGGACAATTACAATAGGGAATCTCTCATAATTCAGCATTTACCGAAAGTTAACGGCGTGGGCTTGCCCCGCGTTGTTCGACTTAACCCTAAAACACGGGGTAAACTCCGTCGTTAACTATTAATTTATTAATTAATGGGTTGAAAATAAAAAAATGAATTATTAGAGATTCCCAATAAGACATTTCTGAAAATAACGATGGTTTCGCCTACGGTATTTACATGATTTCAATTGATCATCTCACCAAAAAATTCGGATATCATTCCGGTCCAGCGATTGACAATATTTCGATCAAGGTGTTACCGGGGCGAATCACGGGCATTGTTGGTCCTGACGGTGCCGGAAAAACAACTTTAGTTCGTTTAATTGCCGGACTGTTGGAGCCGAGTGAAGGTCGAATCAATGTTTTCGGGTTCGACTCAGTCAGGAACTCCGAACACATTCATGAACTTCTCGGCTATATGCCGCAACGTTTTGGGCTTTACGAAGATTTAACCGTGTTGGAAAATCTTGAATTGTACGCTGAAATGCGCGGACTGGAAAAATCGCAACGGGAAAAACGTTTCACGGAATTGTTACGTTTCACCGGATTGGAACAATTTATAAAACGATTATCCGGTCGTTTGTCGGGCGGGATGAAACAAAAACTTGGTTTAGCCTGTTCACTGATTAAAATGCCGAAACTATTGCTTTTGGATGAACCCAGTGTTGGGGTTGATCCGATGAGTCGGCGGGAACTTTGGCGAATGGTTCGGGAACTGGTTGCGGAGGATGTTGTTGTTATCTGGAACACCGCTTACCTTGACGAAGCCGAAGCCTGCGACGAAGTCCTGCTCCTGAACGAAGGCAGGCAACTCTTTTATGGTAAGCCGACGGAGTTAACCCGAACAATGGAAGGGCGAGTCGTCCAAATACGCGGTTTGACTGAAAGTAAACGTCGGAAAATTCTCGCCAAACTGCTTCAAAAACCGGAAACTCTTGACGGAACAATTCAAGGCGGGACGCTGCGTCTTGTGTTGAAACAAAATACAACTCCTCAAAATTTTGCGATCACTTTTTTGTCCGATAACTCAATTTTGTCGGATGATTCGGGGCGGTTTGATCATTCGTTGCGGGCGGAGGTTATTCCGGTAACGCCGCGATTTGAAGACGGTTTTATTGATATTCTGGGAGGAGTCGGCAAAGGGGAATCCGTGCTTGCCAAACGGAAACCAAAACCAATAGGAGACGGTAATCCGATTGTTGTTGCGCATGGTTTGAGTAAACGGTTTGGTTCGTTCACTGCTGTTCGGGATAATAATTTTGCTATCAAACGCGGTGAGATTTTTGGTTTGCTTGGTCCCAATGGAGCGGGAAAGAGTACGACATTCAAAATGCTTTGTGGTTTGCTTAAACCGACAGAGGGTGAGGGTTTTATTGCGGGTTATGATCTTCGAAAATCTCCGTCACGGGCGCGTTCCCGTCTTGGTTATATGGCACAAAAATTTTCGATGTACGGAGAGCTGACGGTTCGGCAAAATCTGAATTTTTTTGCCGGAACTTACGGGTTGTGGGGATTATCCAAACGAAGAGCGGTTACTGAAATGCTTGACCTATTTGATCTTGGTCGTTATTCTTCTGTCAACGCTTCGACATTACCGCTTGGTTTTAAGCAACGTTTATCGTTGGCGGCGGCGTTGATGCATGAGCCGGACGTGTTATTTCTGGACGAACCGACATCAGGAGTTGACCCGTTAACCCGCCGCGAGTTCTGGACGCATATTAACGCTTTAGTCGAAGGCGGAGTAACTGTTCTTGTTACGACGCATTTTATGGATGAAGCGGAATATTGTGATCGGATTGCATTGATTTATCGTGGAGAAACGATTGCGTCGGGAACTCCCGATGATCTGAAACAATCCGTCAAAACGGCAACAAAAAAAGACCCAACATTAGAAGACGCTTTTATCGCATTGATTGAGAGCAAAGGTTAGAGGTTAGAACGCAAGCGGAGGTTTCAAATAATAAATAACGCAACCAAATTCCTACGTAACTGTCTATTTTATCATCAATCCGTTTTCTCATCATTCATGTACCAATTGCATTGGGTTTGAATGATTCTATTGTCTAATCCCGCAGGGATGACACTTTATTAACCGTATGCTTTAGCTTACGGTAGAAGGTTCACTACATTTATTAAAGAGTCCCGCATGGGACGACACTTGAAAATATTGACCATTTTCAAGTGTCGTCCCTGCGGGACTAATAAAAATTAAAAATAGACAGTTACGTATTAAGATTGTCCGGCTTATTTTGTTATTGGGGTCAATCGGACTTTGATATGAATTGGTAAAGAATCAATCTTCAGATGAACGGCAATTCGTGTAATACCTTTGACGGGAGGCTGATTTTCCGGAATATTAATTTCTTCGATAACAAAAGTTGCATTTTGTGGTTCTAAAAGTTCCATGCGCATTCGTTTAAGAAAATGTTGCATATCAACTTGACGCGGATTCGTTTCATTCACGACAGCACGCCGAACAGGAGCGTGAACTTGCCACAAAAATTGTTCCCCCTTCACACCGGAAAAAATATCTTCTATCGTAACAATCCTTTTTTCAAGAATAATACAACGGCTTGCCGATTCAACTTGTCCTTTGTATGCATCGCTCAAATCAATTTCAACAGAAGTCCTGTCGTTTATTATTTCAAATTTTGTTATAGGTGCGGAAGCATTCAGATTTTGAAGTTTTCCATCAATTACCGGAACATTATGGGCTAAATTTGTTGCACGGTAAAATGTCCATCGTTTTTCTTTGTGAAAATAATCTTTGGTGTAGGGAACACCTCCGAGATCACTAAGCCAAAGTCGTTCATCTGCGATCAATTGAAAATGTCCTAGTTCCATGTGAGAATGACCTGTTGCGGTACTACCGCCTTTGACTGCAACATAAACAGCGTCCGAATCCCATGAGGAACGCATGAAAGCAAGTCCGGCATGTTGAAAATAAGCAGAGGTCGGTTCATTACAAAGTTGAGAATGTTCTTCCTCAACAAACCACCAAAGATGAAACGGTTTATTGGAAGTAAACAAGGTACGATCTTGCCCTGCATAATTCGGTTGATCAAATTGAGTGGCAAGCCAAAACATAGCCGGATTGGCATTGGTCGTAGAATTACCGTCACCGAAACTAAATACCGTTTTGAGTGGAGTTACAAAATGGATACGGAACCGACCGGTTTGATCGAATCCCGAAAAACGACTCAATCCAAAGTCCGTTCCTAATGCCGATTGCAACGCAGCAATCATCATAACATTAAATTGAACCGCATAAGACCAATATCCGGGACCTTCACGAGTTCCGCCGTCCGGTTGAAACTCACTCATTGCCGTTTGAACACCGGTTGCCGTTTTGTTAAGAATAAAAGCCGCAAGTTGCGGTTCCTCATCCGCAATCGCTAATGCTCCGACTGTCAATCCGCCGGAACAAACCTGATTCCAGTTAAATCGGCTTTTTGTCCAGCCGACTTTTTTTTCATACGCTTCTTTACCGGGCAAAAGTCCTTCGCTGTTAATCAGCTTCTGCGCCAGACCGGCGGAAAAAATCCCGGCCGGCCGGTCACCCGGCAGATGAATCATCTCTCTGGTGCGTTCGCGGCAGCCCGTGGCCATAACAAGGGCTTTGGCCCGCACAGTCTCGCAACAGCCCGGCTTGAGATAGGTTATTTCTCTGCGCGCGGTGACCCTGACGGCAAAAGATTTGAGGCTCACTTCTATCTGCGGATATTTAGACAGCTCTGCTATAAATCTGGCCGCGTATTCCGGGCCGGTCAATTCCTCTCGAAAATACTGCAGGCCAAACCCCGGATGAACGCACTGATTGAGTATGCCGCCCAAATATTGATCGCGCTCCAAAAGCAAAATGTTTTGCACACCGCCGCTGGCGGCGGCTGCTGCCGCGGCCAGTCCGGCCGGACCGCCGCCGACAATGACTAATTCATATCGTTTCACGTCTGTCTCCTGCCGCCAGTTCCGAACCGGCACCTTTTTTGGTAACTGCCGTCAAAGGCAGATTTAATTCCT
>JAIROD010000086.1 GCA_031257725.1 Planctomycetaceae bacterium
CCAGCAGAAACCGGATCAGGTTTCAAGCCTTTAATTCCAGTATATTTGATCTTGAACAACTCCAACACATCATTGTCTGCGATTTTGAACAAATGGAATCCTTTTTGATCGTCGGGAGATGTTCCCGTTCCACCGCCGGAACCCGAACTTTCATTTTTGCTGATAAGCAGATATTTATCCTTGTTTTCCGTCAACTGAACCGCAAGATATTCGTCGCCTTCCAAAGTAACAACTTGCGGATTGGTCATTATTGGGATTACCTCAAGTCAATTATTTTTTTGTTTTTATAATATCAAATTCGATTTTTGGTGACGATAATTCGCCCTTGAATCCTTCTTCTCCGAATTGATTTACATATTTAATATTCACTTGTTGTTTACCCTCTTGAGTATCTTGTCCACTCATCAGGTCGTTCAATTTCTTTCTGAAACCGAATGATTCACGCGGTTCAAGAGTAATATAGCGAGGCGAATCTGGTCTTTTAACATTTGTCGTTTTCGTGTGGGCGGCGGTATTACCCCATTGTTCGCCTTTTTCGTTTTGACCGTTGACAGAAAAAAAAGCGTCGAACGGTTCGAACTCCGCTAATATCGCAACATTTTCTTTACTGGTATTGGTAAACGTAAAATCGACCAAAATATCTTCTTTCGGAACAAAAGTTTTTTTTGCCAATACCGCAGAAAACTCAAGTCCGCCGGTTTTTGTAACCGCAGAACCGGCTTTTACCTTCCCGCGTTCCTTAATCTCAAAAACGATAGGACCGGCAGCTTTAAGGACACCGCGAAAACAATTTTCTCCATGTTGATTATAATGATTTACTGTAATAACATGTTTGCCAGTTATTATATCGCCCTTTTTCATTGTACCATTGTCTTTTTTAACAACAATATCGTCATTCCCTTCTTTCATTATTTCATTGACCGTATGGGTAAAAGAAAAGAATTCTCGAGGACGTAAAGAGAGGTAGGAGTAATTCTCCTCGGATAAAGAGATTTTTCCGCCGCTTGTGTACCAAAAGATACTATCATTAACTTGCCCATACATCCCAAAAAAGAATATAAATAAATCTATTTTCTTGCATGTTGTACAAATTCTTTTTTCTATGTTACCATCATTACGAAACATAAAACGCAAATCAATATCATCGCCTTGCGCAAAAATGTCTTTAGCTGACGTAATGTGGAATGACAACGACGAAGAAATATTCGTTTTTGTCTCCGTTTTAAGGTTGGTGGCATCTTGTCCAATAGCCATTTGAAGTGACATGGAAAATATTACAATAATTAGGGAAATGGCGGGTTTCATACTATCCTCCTATGGAAATTTGTAATTTAAGGCGAAAAATCAACATTGGGAAATGCAATATAGCATGGATATTCAGGATTGTCGGTTACTTTATAATTATGCGAACAAGGTGTAGTTGTTTGATCAACTGAAGTCCAATTATTTGCATACGCAACAGATCGAATTGTCGCTATGATCGGATTCAACACTTCTTGTGCCGCATAAGTAGGTCTGCAATGTGGTGTGTTATCCGCCAATAAAGCAACTACATAATCTTGCCAAACTGCCTTGCGAAATTTTTGATTTATTATATCACGTTTTGCACTCAGCGCATTTTTTGCAACAACCGGATCGTTAATATGATCACTATATTTGACCGTCTGCTCCTCAAGTTTGCTTTCGACTTGAGGCCAATAATGGTTAGATGTCACCACCGTCTCTAACTTATGCACATTTTCATGAGCTTCTGTTGCAGCAATTGTATGCCAATAGTACCGCGTACTTCCTGAACCATGCTCTCGCACTGCTCCACGGCTACATAAGGTAACCATATCATCAACCGCTTCTTTAGCCTCCGCCTCATCACTAGGAGTACTTTTCCAACCAAGTTGAGCGATTTTAGTTGTACTTTTACCAGTAACTTTGTCAACCCTGATTGTCCATGTGTTCCCATTGATATTGCCATAAACGGAATAGTCAATAGTAAATTGACCAAGAGTAAAGCTGGAATCAAATATGATATTCGGAGTTTCTTTTTTGTGATCCCATGTAACTGTAACAGTTCCGTTTGCCGGACCGACTTCAACACTGGAACTTTTACTGGCATCTCCAATAGTAACTTTTATACTGGTTGTACCAGTTGTCGAAAAAATAAAATCCTTCGTTGCTCCGGATCCCTTATTGTTGCTGTCCAGTTGCCATTCATACTCGTCGGCAGGCAATTCGATATCGGGCTTGAGTTTTGCCTTGAATGTTGCGCCGGAATTTAGCTCAATGGCTTCGAATGTTCCGGGAGCATCATACCAACGGGAGCGTTTTTCAAAAGGGGGCAGTTTTGTTGGAAGCGTTTGTCGTTTTAGGGCGATGTTCTCCACTCTCCCGTTAGGGGGGCCGGTCAATCCTTCGCCCTGAAAGGGCAATACATCCCAGCCCGCCGCATCGCGGCGGGTGCGATTGCCCCAGAAACCAACGCCCTGTAAGGGCAATAGATTCGTAGAAAGTGGTGAGTGTTGCAAAAGGGTCTTGAACTGTGATTTATTTGATTTTGTGATTGACTATGATTTTCTTAATTTTCTTAATTTTCTTAATCATCGTCTTCATTCAATCATTAAAATCATCGTTCAGACATTAAAATCATCGTTCAGACGCAGATTACGCCACCTCTATCATTCCGCTAACTATCCACATTTAATTCTCAATGATCTATTGCCCTTTCAGGGCGTTGACTATGTTTGCCGTTACCCGCCGCGTTGCGGCGGGCTGGCTTGTGTTGCCCTTTCAGGGCGAAAGAACAACCTTGACCATCGCCCACAAACGGAAAACGCTCCC
>JAIROD010000097.1 GCA_031257725.1 Planctomycetaceae bacterium
TAAAAAACCTTAGTAGCACAAAATCATCAAAAAACCAACCTTATTACCTTATTAAATAAAGAAGAACAATAAAGTAATAAGGTAATAAGGTTAGTTTCTATTATTTCACTTGCTGCTAAGGTTTTTTGTTAAATGGTTTTGTTAGAAAATAAGGTTGAAACAATAACAAGATGTTTTCGCAAATTCGACTGAAATATTACAAACGGTGTGAATATTATTTTTTCGCGACCTTTCGCGTTTAAAATAGACATTTACTAATTTTTGTGTATTTCGTGTTTAGAATAGACAGTTATGATTCTGCCTTCGAAGCCGGCCGCCTATTTATTGCTACCGGAATCAGTCATTTTCATTGACAATAAGTTGTTTTAATAATTGAAACTGTTTTTTGATGTCCGGTTTTCCGAGCAATGCGGTTCCTGCAACAAAAAGATTCGCGCCGGCGGCGGCAGCGGAAGCAATAGTCGATTCGCCAATACCGCCGTCAACTGAAATAAGAATATTTTCATTGGCAACACGGCGAATTCGGCGTATTTTATCGAGTGAACGCACATCAAAAGTCTGTCCCCCAAAACCGGGCGTTACACTCATTGTCAGAACAAGTTCACAATCGTTGACATACGGTAACACCGCCTCAACCGGTGTGGGCGGATTAGAAACAAGACCCGGTATCGCCCCAAGTTTCCGAATCTCATCAAACAACACTCGCGGATCCGGCGCAACCTCAATATGAACCGAAAGAATATCGGCTCCCGCACGACGAAATGCCGCAAGATATTGTTGCGGTTTCTGAAGCATCAGATGAACATCCAACGGCAATTCTGTTGAACGTCGAACCGCTTCCACAACCGGTATGCCAAAACTTAAATTCGGTACAAAATGACCGTCCATAATGTCAAGATGTAATATTTTCGCTCCAGCCGCCTCCAAACAACGAATATCACGCTCCAAATGTGCAAAATCGGCTGCCAACAATGACGGATTAAGATGCGGACCGCTCCGAATTAGTGAAATAATATTAGTAATCGTCTTCTCCTTTGTGAATTAGGGACATTAAGGATTTTTGCCAAGACAAAAATTATTGTAATATGTCAGCGGAATTTTCAAACGGCAGGCAACACCAATTATCAGGGGCAAGTCGCCTACCTTTTAATTTTCATGTGTGAACAAATTTACAGAAAGTCCACTGAAATATTACGAATTATTTTGTTTTACCGATTTTTAAGTCGTGTAAAATTCGTGAGATACGATTTTGTTGACGGGCTAGTTCCTCGACATTTTTTCGAAGTGTACTATAATCGGCGTTCGGTTCACTCCGTAATTGATCGATCATTTTTTCGTAACGTTCTGTGCGTTCATTGACCCGCTGCTGCATGGAACGAATCATTTTCAGTTCGGAAAGCAACTGAATTAACGGCTCTTCCGAATTATTGTTATTATTTCCATTGGGCGATTGTTGCTGTTGTTCTTTTCGTTTTTCCGCTTCTTTCATTGCCGATTCCACCGCGTTCAGCATTTCCTGCAACACACTGATCACCGCGTCTTCAATGTCAATTGTTACAGAATCTATTGCCGTCCGGTCTAAGCGTGATTTTATTTCCATCATATCAAACCGAGCCTGAAGCAATGATTCCACCATTGCCTGAGCGGTTCCGTCTTCACGAAGTAACACCAATGCCGCATCGGCATCTTCAATAACCGATTGCTGATCCGCGCCAATTTGACCTGCCCGAATCTGAATCGGGCGCAACACCGATTCCTCTGCATTTTTTGCTTCAACACCAATTTTTTCCGTTTGCGAACGTATTGACTGCTCAATACGAAGCATTCGTTTAAAACGCGCTTCAAGTTTTTCAAGCGTTTGCAATAATTCCTCTTCACGAAGTTGCCTTAGAATTTTTTCGAGTTCCGCCTTAACACGTTGAAGTTCCGCAATGGCTTCTTCCTGATCTTCAACCGCACCGTTTTTTTCTGATTTTTGTAACTTTTCTTCCGCCTGATTCATCCGGCGCAACGCCCGTTGCAGTGCCTGTTGAGTCGGCGAACCGGTTGGTTGTTCGGTATTGTTCTCTTTGTTTTCCGATTCATTGTTTTCCGATGCATTTTCGGATGATTGATTATTGTCCGGCGCAGGTGATTGTTGCTGATCAGGCGGATGTTCGGATTTTTCGTTATCGTTTTTTGTGTCCTCCTCTTGTGATTCCGGTGTTGTTTTTTCAGAGGCGGCAACGTCAGAATGTTCATTTTCCGTAATTCGATCACGAAGTGTTTGCGTTTGAAGACGAACATTTTTTTGTTCTTTTTCAAGCGGTAAAAGATTTTCGTTCTCATTTTGCGCCGTTTTGGATTTCAGGTTTTTTTCCTGATGGATAATCTCTTCCAAATTGCGCAAAAATTCCTTGATCTTTTCTTTTTCCGCCGTCCGCCGTTGTTCACGATTTTCACTCTCAAGAAGTTTCAATAATTCGAGCAAATCTTTTTCAATCGTTTCTTGTCCGGCGGCGGCTTCGGTTAATTGGCGGCGATCCAACGTATCAACAATATTTTTAAGTCGGAGAGCAAGCAATTTATCTTTACCGGCAAGCAACACTTTTTTGAGCAACACCGATCGACGCGGATTTGACGATGCCGACGCTTCCGACATCCGAAGTAAAACCTGTTCCAATTGCGCATAACGATCCGCAACACTACGTTGTTTCTCAGAGAGTTCCTGAGCAAACAATGAAGAAAAACCAAACAGAATAATAAAAAATAAAACAATTATCATGGTGGTGGGCGATGGGCGGGTAAATGTCTATTTTAAACGCGAAAGGTAGCGAAAAAATAATATTCACACAGATTGTAATATTTCAGTCGAATTTGCGAAAACATCTTGTTCTTGTTTCAACCTTATTTTCAACCTGATTTTCTAACAAAACAACCTTAGTAGCAAGCAAGTGAAATAATAGAAACTAACCTTATTACCTTATTACTTTATTGTTCTTCTTTATTTAATAAGGTAATAAGGTTGGTTTTTTGATAATTTTGTGCTACTAAGGTTGTTTTGTTAGGAAAATAAGGTTGAAAATCAGGTTGGGTTAAAACGATGATTGCAAACTCTACTGAATAATGACAAAGTTTTTTGATTATTTGTTTCTTTAGTCCTTAATGTTCCTATTACAGGAAGAGCAACGTCATAATAATCAGCAACGGAAACAGGATTAAGAAACTATAAACCATATAACCTAGAAAACTAGGCATTTTGATGCCGGATTGTTCTGCAATTGCTTTGACCATAAAGTTTGGACCGTTGCCGATGTAGGTCATTGCTCCCATAAACACCGCTCCCAACGCAACCGCGACTAAAAGATGATGGTCAATAAAACCGTTGTTTCCCGCCGGAACTAATTGACCATGGTCATATTTTTCTTTCCATTCGGGATCATTCTGTAACTCTTCCTTGCTGTTTGGCGACAACGATTTTGCCGTTTCAAAAAATACGACATAAGTTGGGGCGTTATCAAGCACGGAACTCAATGTGCCGGTTGACCAGAAAAACAATTTTGTTTTTTCAATTCCGGTTTGTTTTTCTGCGTAGGCGACGATATTTTTTCCTTCATAATTCAAAATCTGGAGCGGAGCCTGCATACAAATAAAAATACCGAAAAATAATGCGGCAACTTCACCGATTGCGAGAAAGTTGAACATATTTTTATGACGGATTTCACGGCTTCCCAGAAACAGTGATAATGCTGCCAGTCCTAACTGAACCGCTTCACGGAGATAACTCCATGGATGCCATTCGGTTCCCGGAATTGCCTTACCCGGATCAAGAAACATCACTGCACAGACCACACCGAGCAGCAATGGAATATTCAACAAACATCCGGTAATTTTAAGAGCCGTTTGTTCCAGTAAGTCGGCTTTTTTATTTTCGAGCGGTTCTTTGGGGTAAAACCAAACGGTGTCCCAAAGAAAATAGAACCCAATCAGAATTAAATTGACAAACATCCATGCGGGCCAAAGAGCAAACAATGTCCATGAGAACGCAATACCTCGTAAATAACCGAGAAACAACGGCGGATCGCCAAGCGGAGTTAAACATCCGCCGCAATTACAAACACAAAAGATAAAGAGGACAATTGTATGAACTTTGTATTTACGTTGTTTGTTTGTTTCCAGCAGGAGCCGGATCAGCAACATTGCCGCTCCGGTTGTTCCTACAAAACTTGCTAAAACTGCTCCAATAAGAAAGATGGTTGAATTGACAAACGGGCTTGCCTTCAAATCACCCTCAATTCGGATACCGCCGGTAATGGTGAAAAGTGAGAAGAGAAGGACAATAAATGGGATAAATTCGTTTAGGATTGCGTTGATAAAAACTGCTTTGGCGCTTGCAAACTGAAAACTGCCCGGTGAAGGTTCAATAACCGCGTGTCCGGGCCAATGCAACTCCACCGGAAAATTACAAGCGAAAAAATAATAAAGCAATGTAATAAAACCAAGACCAAACGCAACAAGGAATTTATTCGTATTATTTTCCCAAAACCGTGCTGCAACCGGATGAAGAGGCAAAAACGCAATACTTAACAACAAAATTGCAAACGGTGCAATCATAAAATACGGCGGATGATGAGGTTGTTCGGTTTTTGGGGCATTTTCGGATGATTGAGAATTTTCATGTTTTTCGTGTTCGGTTGCGTGGTGTTCGGTAGAATGTTGTTCTGTTGCGTGGTGTTGGTTCTCGGTAGAATGTTGTTCTGTTGGGTGATGTGGGTTATTGGCCATTTCCGTCCATTGTTGCGGCAGACCTTGCCAGACAAGACAGCCATACAAACAGAGAATCAGAACAATAGCAACCGCAACCGGAATAAGACGTTTAGTTGGTTGGGCTTCCTGTTCATGTTGAGTCTGTTCGTGTTTGTTTTCCAAAGAGTTGTTTTGAGAAGAATCGTTTTGAGAAGGGATTTGAGTTGACATAATAAATTAATTGATTGAAAAGATTGATTGAAAAGGTTTGAAGGTTCTTCGTTTTGGAACCCGGCTAGAGACACGACATACAGCCCATCAGCATACCAAATTGTAAAAAAACCGCAACCCCAATGAATGATACTTCCTGAAAGTAAGAAAGCAATTAGGAACAGCTTAAAAAGGTACCCCTTGCAAAAAAACATTGAACGGTTCTAATAAGAGCAATCGTTTTAAAGCAGGAAAAATTAATGTTGACAAGATCTTTTGAGCGGTCAATATTTTATTGTTTTGAGCGATTAAAAAATGGATAATATTTTTTACGTACTCCTAGCTCAATTGGATAGAGCTCCGGTCTACGGAACCGAAGGTTAGAGGTTCGAGTCCTCTGGAGTACGCTGTGAAAGGGCAATGCAGGAAGTGAGTTCCTTGCGATCTTTTTGAACCTGTACAATGTATCCGGCGGCTTTGCTATAGCCGTCCGGATTTTTTTTGCTCTAATATAATCTAATATAAATAGAAGCAGATGTTCAAAACCACTCCATAAAACCCTTAAATTTCAGCATATTTATTATCATACTTTTAGGAAAGTGCAGCACATTACATAATTCCGGCAAATCTCTGAATAGTTACAAAATCTATTAAAGAAATCATGTCCAATTCTATTACAGTTAAAAATGTTCTCACCTGGGGTGAACCCCAAAATCCGGTTACACACGTTGCGACGGCGAGTAATCGGTCTTTGTTTGCGGTTGGTTTCGATGATGGTTTTTTGCGTATTCTTGATCCGATTGAAACGCAAACTCTACATAATATCAAAGCCTATTCGAATTCATTTACGGCAATGTCATTTTCACCGGATGACTCTCAACTGATTACTGTTTCACGAGACAATATGGTTAAAATTTGGGAAGTTGATTCCGGTTGTGTTCTTCACTCCTTTTCTTCGCCGGAAATGGTTTCCGCTGTTGCCTTATCAATGAACAATCAACTCGCGGCAACCGGTTCAATGGGAGCGGGAAATATTGTTCGGATATGGGATATTGTTTCGGGCAAGTTTTTGCACAAAATGACAGGTCACGAAGGATTTATTATTTTCCTAAAGTTTATCGAATCCGACCGAACACTTTTTTCAATTGCGCTGGATAAATCGCCGCGTTTTTGGAAAGTTACCTCTGGAACAAAAGATAGAGTTTGCAAAGCACACTCCGAACATATCAGCAATTATGCCATAGGCAACAGTTCCACATTTCGATGTCTTACCGGATCGGAAGATCACACATTACGGCTTTGGTTACGACAAACAGCAAGACCTGTTACTTATAAAGGCATCAATAATTCTGTTACTTCCTGTGCAATTTCACCGGATGAAATATCTTATATTGGCGGTTCGAGTGATGGTGAAATTTGTTGTTGGGATGTGTGGGGTAAAGCGAAATCACGTTTGAATCTTTTTTCCGGTACGGTTCATTCGCTTCAATTTTCCGGGAACGGTTCACGCTTATTAGCAACAGGACAAGACGGATTGGTTAAAGTTCTTGATCTTTCAAATAATAAAACGTTAGTCACATTCAAAGCGGGAAATCAATCTGTTGGAGAGGCATGGTGGGGAAACGGCGAAAAACGTGTCGTTACATTTATTCCGTATGGTGAATTTGCAGTGTGGGAGATTGAATCTGCTTTTGATAAAAGAACGAAAAAAATTGTTTCATTGCCGGATAATCCATTTGCAGGACTTTATAAACTTTCATTAGAACAGTTTAATGAAAAAAAATATTTTTCACCGGATGGGCGATACGCTTATCAATACGATTTGAAATTCAACAAACGAAAAAACAGCCGTACTGATGTTTTTAAAATTATTCGTATCAAAGACAAGACTTGTCTGCACGAATTTGAGATTAGTACTTATATGATTCCTCACTCACATTATGATCATTTGAAATTTTTTGAAGACGGAGAGAAATTTTCTTTGTACTTTAATTATTCGCATATTGAGATTTGGCAAATCGATCCTCCGACACCTCTTTTAACTCTGGAAATTGACGATTCGTTACGTTTTAAAACCGCCACGTCTCATGATGGCAATTTGTTTGCGATAACAACCAAACATTCTATTGCGGTGTGGTCGGTCGAAACAAAAAAACAAATTCAAAAATTTGATGGCAATTGGTTTTCTGTTTCTGCAATCGTGTTTTCTCCGGACGATACAAAAATTGCGGTTGCGGGTGATTTGACTATTTCATTGTGGGATTTGAATAGCGGCAAGGAACTTTACCGAA
>JAIROD010000110.1 GCA_031257725.1 Planctomycetaceae bacterium
CTGTTTTCGTCCAAAAATCCATGTTTTTGCATGTTTTTCTCCGCAACTCCTTAAAAACAGGCACGTTACGAAAAATAAATGAAAATTGTATCAAAAAGGGCATGAAATATGCGGGCTAAAGGGGTTGTTCGTTGTAATAAATCAATCGCAAAATGTAAAACCTCCAATCGAGTGAATTGATACGTTTTTTGCTGTTGACCGATTGAGCAATAATTGTTAAGATTCACACCGGAGTTTGGCTCAAAGAGTAACATCAACAAATGTTAAGGCGATGCAACGTTCAGATTCGACAACATTATCACGATATTGGTTGTTCTGGTCTCTTCTTATTACAGTCGGTGGAGCGTTGGTCTTAACATTTGTCCAGCAATTTCTTGTTCAATACATCGAACAACGGTCAATGATTGAGGATTTTATTCTTCGTTTCTTCCTGAATTTTTTTTCATGGGGACTGGTGGTTTTGCTTTTCCCAAAATATCTTTTGGCGGTTTGGTTTTTTCTTGCGGCATTTTATCAAACGGGAATTCTTTTTTACTTTTCCTATTTTTGTGCTCCGCCTTCATTGGCAGTACTGAACAATAATTCCGACGAAGGACTGGAAGTTCTCAAAACGATTTTTGATATTTTTCCCTATAAAACGCTTTGTTTTTTCTTACTGTTTGCCGGTTTACAACTTTATATGCTGGAACGCCGTCAGCGTTTTTCACTCCCTTGGTCAAAACGATTATTGTATTTGGTCGGATGTTTGTTGATTTTTGCTTGCCTGATGGGAGGTCTTAATCACGGCAAGCGGCGTTTGACCTCACCTTTTGTTTATCCTTTGGAACCCAAAATTGCCAAGTTCGGTTTATTACCCGTGTGTATTCATGAAGCATGGTTTCTCCGGCATCATCCCCTTGAAACATTTTTAGAAAATGCCCGACAGCAAGAATCTCAACAAAGTGATCTGTTACGTTGTGAATACCGCCCGACCCATGAATGGAAAAATATTGTGATTGTCCAGGTGGAATCATTGGATTATGCGGTTCTTTCCCTGAAAAAAGAAGGGAAGGAGGTTGTTCCGTTTATCAACTCTTTACTCCGTCAATCATTGAACTACCGAATTTGGGTACAACCCACCTACGGTTCGGCAACTTCTGATTTTGTTATGTTAAATGGTTGCTTACCCGCCAAGGGTCTTTTTAATTACAACATACCGGGTTATTCTTTCCCGTTATCGTTGCCGGCTTTTTTGAAAGAATACGGTTACCAAACTTTTTCCATACATGGAGTTCGCGGCTCATTTTATAATCGGGAAGAAGCGTTTAACGCCATGCAAATTGACCATCGTGCTTTCCGCCTAGAAATCGTCGATGCGTTGCAAAAACATCCTGAAAAATATGAACCGCTGCTTGATACGGCTTCTGTAAGAGAAGCGTTAAAACAGGACTGGTTGGAGGACGACGTTTTGTTTGCGTATTCCCGACGGATATTAGAAGAAAATCAGAAAACAAACCAACGTAATTTCGTGATCATTATCACTGCCGGTTCCCATGGTCCTTGGTATGATGATCGTCATGATATTATTCCGGTGGAGCGAAGTTCCCAAGATCGATACCTCAATTCGATTCACGTTCTCGATCAACATTTATGCCGTTTTTATAAATCGTTACCGGAAGGAACGTTGTTGTTTATCTATGGAGATCATACTCCACATTTTACTTCCGGCGATTATGTCTCCGATATGGTCAATGATCAACATTTTGTTCCCCTCATTATTTCGGTTAAAGGACAAAATATTCACGATTATCAATCAGTAACTCTTCATGATCAAATCAGTCTGCGCGATGTCTATTCGTACATTAAAAATGCCGTGCTGGAACAGGAGAAAAAAGAACAACATACCCCAACTGATCCAATGTAAGTCGCCTGTCTATTTTTATTGTAATTATTCAGAGGTAACTATTCAGTCGATTGGAGGTTTTTACATTTTGCGGTTGATTTATTACAAGCAACAACCCCTTTAGGGGTTCAACGTGAATAACCGCCGGTTTCAACCGGCGGTAACGGACACCCAACCACCTCAACCCCTTTAGGGGTTGCACAAAAACGGTATGGAGACTTGTAAACGATCTATTTTTTAGTACAACCCCTAAAGGGATTGAGTTTAGGGGCGGTACTTTGCAGCCGGTTCGGTATTTACTGAAACTGGCGGCGGTTATTCACATAAAACGCCTACGGCGTTAAATCAAACCAATGCGTAACATGAGCGGATAATACACTCTACTGAATAGATACAAAAATTGAATGATGAGAGACACCCTATTATTTGATCATCGCGAAAACAAACTGCGGTAAAATTTGGGAATAAAAGAAAACGGATTTTGTTTTCCAGAGGCAGTTGGCGAATTTTTTGAAACGGCAACGGATGGTTTTGTTGGAGTTAAGCTGAAAGCATTGACTGGTTTGAATGAAGCCGACTGTTCCAAAACAATTCCTTCACGCTTGCAGAGAATTTCCAAACCTGTCTGGAAATAAGTAAAACGCCGACTTTTTTCCAAATTTATTGATTTACGATAAATACCGTAAAAAATCCGGTTTGGAAGTATCTTTTCGTCCCGCAACCGGATAATATTTTCGCAATATTCTTTTTCGGCATCCGTTTTGGCGTAAAGCGTCGCAATAAGAACATCCGCTGTCAATGTTATATTGCTTTCCCAATCGTTTGTTTGCGTAAATCCTTGAGACGCAAGAAAAAACATCAACACTCCGAAAAAAAATAGTAATCGGATTGACATGATAAATGTGTTGAAAAAACTTAGGCAATTTTAAAACATAACAACGTATATTTAGATTTATCGACAAAATCGTCAAAGTTTTCCAGAGTATCTCTTACAAAATAACAATTTTCTTGTAAATTTTGCCTAGTGTTCAGAGGGTGGTTGGTAAAATAAACAATTTTATATCTAAAATCGTAACTATTCAGTCGTGCATTTTACATTTGACGAATTGAATTTGATGAGCGAACCATTTTTTCGGACAATCCCTATTAATTCATTAGGGCATTCTCTATACTGTCAACGGGTAGAAATTGGTCGTTTTATTTGAAACCTTACCAAGGCGGGATATCAAAAGGCAGGCAATGTTTCACCGAAACACTAAATACTAAATGGCGATAGCCGACTCAACTGTGGCGGGAGCGTCCCCGCTCCCGAAAACCTGTGTGCGGACGTAAAACAGAAATTAGGATGGTAATTCAACTTTTTCGGTAGCGAGGACGCTGCCGCCACTCCTGTGTGCAGACGGAAATGAGAAAACCAGATCAACCGTTGCGACTGTGAGTAAAAAACCTTTGACGAAAGGTTTTTCACCCATGGCGTTCACCACAGTCGCCTACCTGTTGAGTATTTCCTGATAATACACTCTACTGAATAGATACGAAAATTTTAAAAAGTTTTAAAAGGAATTTTATTTTATGTCCGTGAAACAGATTGAATACCAATTTCATGAAAAAACAGTAGTGATTACGGGAGCTTCGGGCGGCATCGGACTGGCAACCGCACAACGGTTTGCACTGGCAGGGGCAACCGTTTTGCTTCACGCTAATAAAAATTATGAACTCATCGAACAATTACAACAGGAAATCCAACAACAGGGAGGAAAATGCGAATGTTTTACGGCTGATTTCTTTTCACCAACTGCCCCCGAATCTTTTGTCCAATCCGTTTTCGAAAAAACGGACAATGTTGACATTTGGGTTAATGGTGCGGGCGTTGACTTGATGAATCCTTCGCTTTCCGTGTTGCCGTTTGACAAAAAAATGCGGCAATTATTCCAAGTGGACGTTTTTGCAACAATTCAAATGTCGATGTCGGTTGGCTCCCGAATGAAAAATCAGGGAAAAGGAACAATTTTTTTCTTGGGCTGGAACGGAGTTCGTTACGGTTGGAAAGGCGAAACCGCCCAACTTTATGGGACTGCCAAAGGAGCCGTTCAAGGGTTTAGCCGCTCATTGGCTGAAACATTATCTCCAGAAGTTCGGGTTTGTTGCCTATCGCTCGGTTGGATTAAAACACGCTGGGGCAAAAAAACATCCGCCGATTACTTGAGACGCGGAGCAGAGGATTCACTCATGGAGCGTTGGGGAACACCGGAAGAAGTTGCCGACACAATCTTATTTTTGTCAAGTGATGCCGCAAATTATCTGGACGGTCTTGACATTCGACTGGATGGAACCAAAAAAGGAACAAAGTGGTAGTTCCCAAAATGATCTGCAAAGCAACAAATAGTTTTTAATTGGCATTAAATTTGCAGTATTTCTATCACAAGGGAATTTCTAAAAATATCATTTGCCCAAAGATATTGATTATTTGTCCCATTACTCCCTTTTGTCTCCAATGTCCCTATGAAAAGGGATTTTAGGAATGATAGGAACATTAGGGACAAATGATTTTTCATAAAACTTTGTGGTTAAAAATGAATTTTGAGAGGTTCCCGCAAAAAATAATCACTGACAATTATTTTATTCGATTTTGTTCTACCGATTGCAAAAAAAATTTTAAGGTGTTGCTAAAACACCGGCAAAATGGTATAAAACTAACAACAGTTTTGTTTCAATAGAAAAAACTGTGGAGGAGTTCCTGAGAAATGACAAGTATGAGGATAAACCCAATGAAAATAATTCTTGGTTGTGACCATCGGGGTAAAAGGATTCAAGATTGGATTCTTGAACATGGCGTATTTCAACAATATGAACTTTTCGTTACCGGCGATTATTGTTCGGATTTTATTGACTATCCTGATATTGCGGCACGTGTTGCTTGGGAGGTGGGTTCCGGTGTTTATGATCGCGGTATTTTGATTTGCGGTACAGGAATCGGGATGTGTGTTGTCGCCAATAAATTTCCGGGTGTTCGTGCAGCTCCATGCCATAACGAAGTTGCGGCAGAACTAAGTCGGCGACACAATGATGCCAACATTTTATGTCTTGCCGGCGATCTGCTCGGTGAACGTTCAAGCCTCGTTATTGTCGAAAAATGGTTGGCAACTCCTTTTGACCGCGGACGACATACGGATCGGCTTGAAAAAATTAAAAATCTGGAAAACCAGAATTATTCAGATGTTTTAATAACAGAATATCCCGAAAAAAATTGTTTGGAAAACATCATTTCAGAATCCAATATTTCTGTATATAAAAAAACCGTTTCCGGCGTCGCCTAAAGAAAAAGGTCTTTGAATGATCTATACGTTGTAACAGAACAAACAGGATTCGTTAGTACGTGGAAAGTTACGTCCAAAGTGATACCATAGGGAATCCCTTATAATTCAGAATTTACCGAACGTTAACGGTGCGGGCTTGCCCCGCGTTGTTCGACTTAACCCCAAAACACGGGGTAAACCCCGTCGTTAACTAAAAACACGAGATAAACTCCGTCAATGGGTAGAAAATAAAAAATTGAATTATTAGAGATGCCTATGTGATTAGGCGAGATCGCGGTCTTCAAAGAGAAGTAAGGACACAATCAGCGCGGCAAAACAGTACAACATGGCATAACCAACCGCTAAAAGTACATAAGTCCATGAAACTGTTTTGCCCATCGCCACCGCTGTTTCCATACTGAAATGGTCAAGACACGGTAAAAATGCACTGACAAAATTAGCAATAAACACCACCATCGGAAGTTGACCAACCGACGACTGAACAATGACCGGAACAATATTGCCCAAAAGATAAATCAATAAGGTTATTGTCAGATTCGGAAGAAGCGGTAACCGCGTCGAAATGGCAATCGCTATCGCCGCAAGAATAATCGTTTCCAAATAAGCCAACGCAAGACCGGGCAAAATATCATAAATCGCCTGAGCACAATCAATCGCCGTTGGAACATCTTTTGACGACTCCCTCGCATCATAAACAACCTTGTACGAAACCGTATTGAGAAAAAACGTTCCAAGAATCAAAAAAATCAACGTTACCGCAATCATCACCCCAACATATTTACCAACAATAAAATTCCGACGGTTTAACGGTTTGGCAAGAGCCATGAGCGCGGTTTTGCCGTCTATTTCTTCGGAAATGGTGGTACTGGCAGTCCAAACCGCTAAAAATGCCGCAATCAGTTTGACCACCGTTAATCCCTGCGTAATCACAAGTTTAATGTCTTCCCCCAACGTATTGTAAGGAATGAGCAGGAAAATAAACAACGCAAAAATACCAACCAACGTCAGAATAACAAAAAGCGGTTGGAACAACGCCTCTTTCGCAGTAACCCACGCAACCGCTCCAATTTTGGGAATGTAATTGTGAATCACATAAACCAACACCCCAAACAGTACAAAAACTCCAACCGCAACAAGATCAATATATTTTAACGCTTCTATCCAACTCGGTAAGGAAAATGTAAACATGATCGTAATAAAAAATTAAATAATAAAAAAATTAACAAAAAAACACGAACAAAAATTAGAACACGATATTCAACGGGAAGTTTATTCTACATGCCGAGTTGAATTTTTCAAGTAGGTTGGTTTATTGA
This sequence comes from Planctomycetaceae bacterium, assembly GCA_031257725.1. Lineage (GTDB taxonomy): Bacteria > Planctomycetota > Planctomycetia > Pirellulales > Thermoguttaceae > WRKP01. Next base: position 6,516 of record JAIROD010000110.1, read on the forward strand.
AGGCGGTATTTTTTTCGATTTTTTGCAAAACCGTTTCGGGTGAATCGGCGAACAGCGGTGAAATTTCGACCGGCGTTTCCGCAACCACCACCGCACCGGCTTTTCTCAGCCAATCGGCATACATCGCAACAAGATCACGTTTAACAGTTTCCGGTGAATCGGATGACGAACCGGAAGCGTTTTTGAGTGGGGCGTAATGGTTGGGCGGATCAACTTCAACCACAACCGCATTTTCTGCCGAAGGAAGAAGATCAAAAATAAATCGTTCAAATTTAATGGCGTTTTCCTTATCCGGTTTCATTCGTTCTCCCGTTTGAAGATCAATAAACGGAACTTTTTTACGGGCAATATGAAACGGCAATGATGTTGTGATTTTCGATGTCCGATCAAGGAGCGCGGCGTTGAAGAGATGAACAGCGATACTTCCTGCCCAGATTTTGAGTGAACCGTCTGAATTGGTTTGTCGGGCAACCTCGTCCGGTAAATCACTGTATTCAATAACGTAAAGCCGACCATCGGCTTCAACAATGTTACCGACTTTATCGGTAGGAAATCGTTTGCGGATCACTTGACTGGTCAACTCTGAACCGCTTAGGAGATGATAACCTAAAAATTCCGGTGAACAAATCCGAACCAACGGATTATCAACCTGATTATAAAACAGATATTCAATTCCGCGTTGACGAAGAGAATCCAGCACGGACATTCCGTTTTCATTTTTTCGGGTGATTGCGGCGAGCATTCCGCCATGACCGTCAGGGCTTAAAGCAATACGGTTTTTGGAATCAAGTAAAATTTTACCGGTTTCCAGTGAGACGGCAGGCATTGTCCCCTGACAAAAAATAAAAACATGATCTCGTTGCAAACCGAAATAATTTTTCTGTTCTAAAAAGTCAACAGTTTCCCGATGTGTTGCCGGACTGGTCATAATACAGTACGGAATTTGAGAACCGTATCGTTGTGAAAGGGCAAGAATTTTTTCAAAATGGAATTGAAACAGGGTTGCTTCACTGACCGGACCGATGGGATACATTCCTTTGGGATGCGGGAAACCGAGTCGTGTTCCCTGTCCGCCGGCAACAAGGATTGCTCCCACTTTTCCCCGACTCAACATCTCATCTCCCGCCAACACCGCTTCCTGAACGGAAACAGATTTTCGCGGTTTACAGGGAGTCGGATCGGTTACGGTCGAAAATTTATAAGCCGGCGGATCACTTGCCCGATCTGCTATCGTCAACGATTCCGCCGGAGCATTCCGTTGTTCATAAAGATGAGCGATTAACGCAAAATCAATCGACTGAATTTGATCTATCAACTCATGTTGTTCCAAGCCGGAAAGTAAATCCCAAAACGTAAAAAGATGTTCTTGACCATACTGTTTGAGATTGCTTAAAATATTGTCCTTCATCATGGGAACTCTTGTTTTAATAAATTAAAGGGAACTATTCAGTCGAGGAAGGTAGGCAACCTTTCGCCGAAAGGTTGCGCCGGTTGGTTTGTTATTGTGTTGTACGCTGTTGGTCTTTAATTTACAGCCGTCAACAGGGACAAGTCGGCGAGTACACCGTATTGTTTAAAACCGCCCGGCGGTCGGTTGCCTACCACGACTGAATAGTTACAAATGGTTTTTGTTAGGAAAATCAGGTTGAAAATAAGGTTTGGGAATCTTTCATAATTCGGAATTTACCAAAAGTTAACGGCGTGGGCTTGCCCCGCTAACCCCCAAACACGGGGTAAACCCCGCCGTTAACTAAAAACACCCGCCGATAATTAATTGGTTGAAAATAAGAAATTGAATTATTAGAGATGCCCAGATTAAAGTGGAATGAATATATTGCCAAAATTTTGTAATATATCAGTGAAATATTTTTTTTTAACTATTCACTCGTTTACTCCGAATGACCACCCCTAGCCCCTCCGAAGGAGGGGAATAATTCCCCTCCTTCGGAGGGGCAGGGGTGGTAAAAAATAAACTTCAATCTCTGAAAAATTCCACTGATATATTACAAATTTCGTCACTATTCAGCGGCATGGCAGGCGGGAACGTAGCGCAGTGACCGCTTCGAACAGCCGAAA
>JAIROD010000128.1 GCA_031257725.1 Planctomycetaceae bacterium
CACCCCTAGCCCCTCCGAAGGAGGGGAATTATTCCCCTCCTTCGGAGGGGCTAGGGGTGGTCATTCGGAGGAAACGACTGAATAGTTAAAAAAAAATATTTCACTGATATATTACAAAAGAACCGCTAAAAAATTCATTGCCGTCTTCAGAGCCGCAACCGGAAGGTTGCGAAAAAACGTCTCGGCTTCTGTTCAGTAGGGTATTATCAGAAAATACTCATCAAATAAAACAACCAATTTCTAACCGTTGACAGTATAACACGAATCTCTTGTGAAAAATTTGGTTAAAATAGGGTCATTGGGAGTCCTCCAATTGGTAATTGGAGTTCTCCAATTGGTAATTGGAGTTCTCCAATTAGTAAATGGAGAGATACAATAAGCAAATTGGAGTTCTCCAATCGTTAATTGTAGTTCTCCAATTGTTAAATGTAGTTCTCCAATTGTTAAATGTAGTTCTCCAATCGTTAATTGTAGTTCTCCAATCGTTAAATGGAGTTCTCCAATCGTTAAATGGAGTTCTCCAATTGGTAAATGGAGTTCTCCAATTGTTAAATGGAGTTCTCCAATTGGTTGGTGGAGTTCTACATTTTGCGATATTTTTGGGGAAATTTGTGTCGTTTTCGCCGCAAAGGACACAAAAAACTCAGAAACAGAGCAATTTTATGATTGTATCTATTCAGTGGTTTGGTTGTGTTCCTGAATTTTCCGTCCCGTTAGGGACAACATATTGGTAGAAATAAGATTTTAGAGGTTGTCTAATGTAATTCGAGCCGGAAAAGATGATCACGGATTGAAGCGTCATCGGATAATCCTGTTTTGATCCGTTCAATCATGTGTCGGATTGTTGCCGGATCACGATTGCCAAAATATTTGGCGATCTCTTTTTGTTGCAGTCCGGTCTGCTGCCACGCCAGATAAACCGCAATACTTCGCGCTAAAGCCACCGTTTTAGCACGGGAACTTCCACGTAAATCGGCAAGCTTCAACGAAAAATGTTTAGCGGTACGTTTGGCAATCACATCAACTCCGGGACGTACTATTTGTAATCGGTTTTGAAGAAACTGTTTCCATGATACCGTATCAATTTTTATGTCCGCCGCAACCGCTTCGAAATATATTTGAGCGAATGTTCCGTACAACGCGGGAATTGAAACCGGTAACACTTCGGCTGCCGAATCCAGAACAGAATCAGGAAGTGAAACCCGAAACGCCGCCGCCAACTCACGTAAAAAATGTTTCCGTACCGCAAGTCCGGGAAGGAAAACCGGAATCGTTGTTCCGCCAATAAGCCGTGCCGCCAACCCTTCAGAAAAAATACCGCCTTCGCCCGGATAATTGGTTGTTGTAAAAACTGCCGTTCCGCTGTTGCGGGAAAGTGCATCCAACGTATGACGTAATTCTTCTTGCGCCCAAGGTTTATCGTGTAATTGATCCAAATCGTCGATCAGCAGCAACGCCGCATCACGATAACGGCGGCGAAAATCGTCTGTTGTCCGCGTGTCAATCGATTCCGTGAATAATCGGGCAAAATCAACCGCCGGTAAGAGAAAAGCATGACGTTTACGTGTTGACGTGTTTTGATTTTTACGCCACGCATCCAAAATTCCCCGCAAAAGATGGGAACGCCCCGAACCAACCGCCCCGTAAAATAACAACGGTAAACGACCCCGCGGCAAGTTCCCTTCAACCGCCCATTGAACCACCGGCTCCAACGCATAATTTTCCGGACCAATCATAAATCCATGTTGCGACGTCGGAAAAACCGCTTGGGATAACATGGAATGTTCGTATTTCAACGGCTTACCCGGAAATGGGATAAAACGAATTTCGCCAAAACTCATGGCTTAAAATAGTGATGGACGGAAAAATATAACGAAAAAGATAACTCTTACTTTTTCACAATAATTTTCCATCCGGTATGAAATGGGTATCAAATGATCTTTGCCTTTGATTATAATCAGAATACCCGAAAAAACAAGCAGGCTTAGGAAAAATCAATAACGATAATGTTCAACATACTATCACACGGACGCAACAAAATAGTTTGCGGTTCATTTTTGACAAAGCCTATTTGACAAGCCTATTTCCCAAGTCTATTTCACAATACTGTTTTGCATGGTATTATTACACTCAATGAATGTGAGCGACGGCTCAAATATCGTGATAATCGAAATTAGACATTTTCGCTAACCATAAAAATTATGAAAAAACACGAAAAAGTGTAATATTATTTGTTCAAAACAACAACAACAACAATAAAAGTAATTCATCATGAAACTACAATTGATTTTTGATATTGCCTGTTTCACAGGACAACCGTCGATGAGCGGTTCATTGCGTTACGCAGTTGAAGTTTTGAAACGATTGGTCGAATCGGAAAAATTTGATATTATGACGATTTGCTCTCTTCCCGAAGAAGAATTCGCATTGAGAAATTTAAAACGTTATTTTCCTTATCAATTACCTTTTCAAAGTAAAGAGGCGAAACATTTCGTTTTACAGGATCAACCGGTATTGTTGGAGAAATCACTGTTACGAAGAACTGAAGATCGGCTTAAAAAAATGTTTCCGGACAGCCGGATTCTCCAATGTGTTGCCGATATGATTCGTACCGTCAAATGGAAATTATCACCGCCTCCGTTTCTCACCGAAAGAAAATCATCGCCGTTTTATGAAAAACTCGTTACGGAATCAGATATTTATTTTAGTCCTTTTCATCCGTTAATTCCTGAATTGGGTCAAAATCAATCGATACGAAAAGTAATTGTTATTCATGATTTAATTCCGGTTATTTTGGCTGATATTTATCAAGGTCATCATTTTTTCCAAAAATATCCTTGGGAATCAATTACGCCGGACACGATTATTTTTTGCGATTCGGAATCGACAAAGCGTGATCTTTTGAAATATTGTCCTGAAATAAAACCTGATCAGGTTACGACAGTTTTGATCGGCGTTGATAAAATGTTCATGCCCTATTCCAACCGAATGCAGATTGACCGCATCCTTGAAAAATATTCAATTCCGACAAACATTCCGTACATTTTTTCTGTTGCAACATTGGATATTCGTAAAAATTTTGATCATGTGATGAATTGTTTTGCAAAATATTCGTTATCACAAAACGGAATGGAAACAAATTGTCATCTTGTGTTGACGGGAGTAAGCGGTTGGCAGGATCGAAAATTCAAAAAAATATTTGCACGTTTACCGGAAAAAGTTAAAAAGAAAATCATCTTTACCGGTTATGTGGAAGACAATGATTTACCGTTTCTTTATTCTGGGGCAAATTGTTTTTGTTATATGTCCCTTTATGAAGGTTTCGGTTTGCCGCCGCTTGAAGCGATGCAATGCGGTACGCCGGTGATTACGTCGAATACTTCGTCCTTGCCGGAAGTGGTCGGTGATGCCGGAATCATGCTTGATCCGCACGATGTTGAAGGTCTCGCCAATGTATTCACCCATATTATTAGCAACGAAAAATTACGCCAAGAATTGATCGCAAAAGGGTTTGAACAGGCAAAAAAATTTAGTTGGGACCGCTGTGTTGATTTGATTGTTGAGAAAATAATGAACTGATGAGAATCTCTGATAATTCAGAATTTACCGAAAAGTTAACGGCGTGGGCTTGCCCCGCGTTGTCAGGCTTAACCAAAAAACACGGGGGTAACCCCGTCTTTAACTATTAACTATTGGGAATCTCTGATAATTCAGAATTAACCGAAAAGTTAACGGCGTGGGCTTGCCCCGCGTTGTTAGGCTTAACCAAAAAACACGGGGTAAACCCCGTCTTTAACTATTAACTATTGGGAATCTCAGATAATGTAGAATTTACCGAAAGTTAACGGCGTGGGCTTGCCCCGCGTTGTCAGGCTTAACCAAAAAACACGGAGTAACCCCCGTCTTTAACTATTAACTATTGGGAATCTCTAATAATTCAGAATTTACCGAACGTTAACGGCGTGGGCTTGCCCCGCGTTGTCAGGCTTAACCCCAAACACGGGGTAAACCCCGTCGTTAACTATTAACTATTGGGAATCTCTAATAATTCAGAATTTACCGAAAAGTTAACGGCGTGGGCTTGCCCCGCGTTGTTAGGCTTAACCCCAAACACGGGGTAAACTCCGTCGTTAACTAAAATCACTGGGTAAACCCGTCGTTAACTATTAACTATTGGGAATCTCTAATAATTCAGAATTTACCGAACGTTAACGGCGTGGGCTTGCCCCGCGTTGTTAGGCTTAACCAAAAAACACGGGGTAAACCCCGTCGTTAACTAAAAACACGGGGTAAACCCGTCGTTAACTATTAACTATTGGGAATCTCTAATAATTCAGAATTTACCGAACATTAACGGCGTGGGCTTGCCCCGCGTTGTCAGGTTTACCCCCAAACACGGGGTAAACCCCGTCGTTAACTAAAAACACGGGGTAACCCCCGTCGTTAACTAAAAACACGGAGTAAACCCCGTCGTTAACTATTATCAAATGGTCTCCGCAATAGGACATCATCAGAAAATGAACACTGAAATATTACGAAAAGTGCAATTTATTAACTGCGAATCGATACCATGAATGAAGAACACTTTCACACGACGGATTTTTCACACAATAATTTACCGTTATCAGACGACAGTCCGGCGGAAAATGGAACGCCTCATTCCATGCCGATTGGTTCGCCGGACAATAATTTATTGTTGCAAAAAGAATCGGAAGAACCGGAAGAAAAAGTGCTTTCGAGTTTTCTGCCGGAACCGTCCGCTTCGGAATCAGAGGAAGGGGAAACCGCTGCCGTTTTAACTCCTGAAATTTTTTCTTCAGGAGCAATTCCATCGGGAACAATGTTAGGACATTTCATCATTAACAGTTTTATTGGCGGCGGCGGTATGGGTCGAGTTTATCTTGCAACCGATACGGCTCTTGACCGGAAAGTGGCAGTCAAAGTGCTTCCGCGTCAACGTGCTAATGATTCGGCTACTGTTGCGCGATTTATGAATGAAGCGAAGTCGGCGGCTCGGCTCAATCATGAACATATTGCCCAAGTTTATTTTGCGGGAGAACAATCAGGAATTCCTTACATCGCTTTCGAATATGTTGAAGGAACCAATGTTCGTTCGATGGTTGATGATTATGACGCATTTCCGTTACCGCAATCGCTCAATTATTTGATACAAATTTCTCATGCCTTAGCTCATGCCGCAGATCATGGCGTGGTGCATCGTGATGTGAAGCCGTCGAATATTTTGATTACACGTGAAGGTCGAGCCAAGTTGATTGATATGGGACTTGCCCGATTGCTTGATCCGTCGGAATCGCAAGAAGACCTGACCGCCAGTGGCGTAACACTTGGGACATTCGATTATATTTCACCGGAACAAGCGCGTGATCCGCGAAGTGCGGATATTCGAAGCGATATTTATTCGCTGGGTTGTACTTTCTTTTTCATGCTTTCCGGTCGTCCGCCTTTTCCTGAAGGAACGGTGTTGCAAAAATTATTACAGCATCAGGGCGATGAACCGCCTGATATCCGCGCTTTTCAACCGAATATTCCCGCCGAAGTTGCCTTGTTGATTCAAAAAATGATGGCAAAGGATCCGCGTCAACGGTTTCAGACTCCGTCTGCACTCATCGAATCATTAGTTAATGTTGCTAAAATGCTTGGTCTTCAACCTACCGGACCGGGTAAACTCATTTGGGTGATGTCGCCGCCGTCACGAACATCGCTCCTTCTAAAACATGTTCCTTGGCTTGCAGCAGTAGCCTGTCTTATCGTTATAGTAGGACTGTTGAATCTCTATTCTTCGGAACAGTTCGGAAAACTCGAAATTCCCAATATCCCCAATATTCCTAATATTGATACGGCAAAAATCAATGCGTCCTCTACCGCTTCACCCGAAACAGGAAACGTTGTTTCAACATTATCGCCAACGGTTCCGGCAATAAAAGAAACAGGAACATTTCGTGAAAACCGTATTCCTTTTAACGCAACATTTTATTCTCCGTCCGTATCCCGTTCCGCAAATTTATTGCTTTCCGCAACGATGAGTTCAGACACTTTTGGGGGCGGACTTCGTCCTGCGTTTCTTCCAATCAGCGGACGAATCGGCGGTTCAAGAGATGAAGGTCAAAACTCTAACGGAATATTAAGCGTTTTGGAAATTCAAAAGTTGTCCGGTACTGTCGAAAATCCGGTAACAGAATTTACTGGATCGGAATTGTCTCTTCCCAAACAACGTTGTGTTGATCCGAGCGGCGAAACTCCGGGTTCTTATGCTTCGCTTGGCGTTGCCTTAGCCGATGCCGAAAAGCAAACGGCAATCGAATTAAAATGGAACAATTATATGAAAATTGATCCGTTGATATTTTCCGGTCGTCAATTAAAAATTGTTGCGGCAAAGGGTTATTATCCGATTTTGCTTTTTGAATCTTCGGATTCATCATACGTTTCACAAAATCCGCGAAGTATGTTTACTGTTGGTTCCAGCGAAATTGAATTTGCCGATCTTGCAATTGAAATGCGAATTCGTCAAGGAGTTTTGGCTCAGGATTGGTCGTTGTTTGAACTGGTTGGCGGAAACAAACTGACGTTTTCACATTGTTGTTTAACGATACGAAATAAAGCGATTTCAGATAATTCTGCGTATCATGATGACGTTGCCTTTTTTCGAAACGCAACAAGTCAAGGCGGAATCAGTCCTCTTGCGTTTGATTTGACTGCCGAAACGTCAACTTCCTCTTTGGGATTTTTTTTTGATGTAACAAATCCAGGAAATGTTGAAACGAATTCATCCGGTACCGCAGAGCGGTTGAATATGACGGTAACAGATTCATTTTTACGAGGCGAGGCGACATTGTTACAATGTGATGTTCCGCAAGCGGTTGAATGTCATGTTAAAAATTCGCTGATTGCTTTAGCCAAACCGTTTGTTCAGACGGAAGACACCAAACGAACAACACCGCAAGATTCTGTTGTTCGTATTCGGTTGGATCATATTACTTTTTTGGGAAATTTTACTTTTGCTCGACAAATTCGAAACTCTTTTGCGACGGAACCGATGAAACTTGAAATTGGGGCATGGAATTCGATTTTTTTCCTCAATCAACTTCCATTGGCAATATTTCGCGGAGCACCTTCAAGTCAAAGTGCGTTTGATTATTTCAAATGGACGGGCGGCTCGAATTATTTCCAAAATGTAACATTGGGTTGGAAATTTACGCCGGCTCTTTCGGCATCGGAGGGCGGAATAACCTATGACATGCCGATTGCGGAATGGAAAGAAAAAATGAATCCTGTTGCGGAAAAAGATGTTCAACGGATGACAAAAATAGACGTACTAAAATTCGATGAGATTCGTAAACCGATGCATCAATTGTTACCGGAAGACCTGCGATTCCGTCCCGAATCACGTATAACCGATACAGAAAAAGCCTCCGCCGGAATTCCTGCCGAAACATTAAACTGGTTACCGCCAAGCTGGACAAACAACATCAGTC
>JAIROD010000225.1 GCA_031257725.1 Planctomycetaceae bacterium
TTTCCAGTGTCAAACGAAATGTACCCTGTAGTTGAATAACAAAGAAATGACATAACTTCAAATATAGTAATAAGTTACAGAGGAAATTCTTGTCCGGTTAAAAGGGAACATCCGTTTTAGGTAAAAAATCTTTTCCGCTAAAAATGATCCTTATTTCTCAAGTTTTTCCCACAGACAGCGGACGGAATGATTCAAAGTTATCAATCTAAATCACCAGAGTCTCTTGAAAATACTGACATTTCCTACTATGATAATACTCGTTTTAACCCCAAAGATGATAATTATGTCTGGTTTAAGACTCCCTGTTAGTACATCAAAATCATCTGTTGCCAAACCTAAAACACTAACGATGTAACAAAATTCATAAACACCTCAAAATAAAAATTTCGATACAATTTTGCATTGGAATATTTTATAACCCTTTTATAATCAATAGTTTACATCAATTCCTGTTCCTGGTGAACAACGACGTTTTTTGCAGTGAACGGGGCAGTGAACAGCCACTTATGTTTTTTCTTAAGTCCTTATGAAACAAAGACTTACGTTAAGTCTGAAAGAGGTAGGCAACCTTTCGCCGAAGGGTTTTCACCCACGGATGCGTTGCCGCTAGGCAACAGTGAATCAGATTCGATTGGGCAATTGGTGTTTCCGACCGGTTTGGAAACCGATTGCCGGCGGGAAACAGGGGCAAGTCGGCTATCGCCGTATTAATCAAAAACCGCTCGGCGAGCGGTTGCCTACCTCTTTCAGGTTCGACGTAAGTCTTTGTGACATAAGGACTTGTAGAAACATATAAGTGACTGTTCACTGCCCCGTTCACTGCAAAAAACGGCGTTGTTCACCGGGAACGGGAATTGATGTTAAAGTGTTTTATTATAAACAAGTTATGAACAATCACGGTACAAAACACTGTCTGAGGAATTTCACATTGAAGTAATCTGCATTTTAAAGTAAAAGGAGTAGATATAAACTTATTGATGGCAAAAAAACATTGTTCAGCTTTGGTCGTCGATCTGTTTATTTTCGCGTTTGGAAATTCGAAAAGCAAAGCCATTCTGTGGTAGCATCCAAGATTTTAGATTAATTGAGATACAATGTGGTTGTTCATGAATCAATGAAAAATTTTGTTGTTTTTTATCAACTAGCGCAACACAATCAACTTTCAACTTTTCCGGCACAACTATTGTTAATCGGAAATTTCGTGTTGGAAATGCCATAGTCCAAGTTTGAAAAGCATTTGTATTAAGAATTGCTGCTGTTTCAATACGCACCCGTAATTTGTCGTTTTGAACATATTTGTCTAATGATACCGGATGTATTTCTTGTTTCTTGTCGTTTTTATCGAAATTTTCTTCTAACAATATTTCCGGTTTTACTTTTTCATCTCCATTGGGTTGTATAATTGAAATAACGATTTTTATTAATGCGTGATACTCGGCAATCTCTGTATCGTGTGCATATTTAATTTCACGTTGTATGCCATTCTTTCCGGCACGACACGTATATTCAATTGTCTCCGTTGCCACTAAATCGCCTTCTTCGTTTTCTATAATAGTGATTGTCGAAGATACATCCTCTCGATATGGTTCAGACATATATCGAAACAGCTCCTCATTGAAAAAACGGTAAAAAGACCCTTCCTTGTCAATATCTTCTCTGCCTGTACGTTTTTTATAGATTTCGGTTTGAATTACCAATAATTCATCATCATTAATGGTTTTTAGATAATTTTTCTCCGTAAAAATTGATTTCAAGATATTTTCAAAAAAATTCTGCCATTCTGTCAAACCGATAAAGACATCGAAAATACCGACTGTTATCATGGCGGTTCCAAGTCCGGTAATAACGTTCATTATTACTGGGTAATCATACCCATATTGTCTAAAAATCTCTATTACTAACAGTGCAATAATACCTACCAGTATAAGCAATATAGCCCCAATCCGTATGTTTTTCCTTAAAATCTTGGTATACTGCATTTTACTCTTGAACTTAATGAGTCTAAGTTGTTTGTGACGATAATGGTTAAAATTGTCGGAATTCTTGAATTTGAAAGTTAAATCAAGTTGAAAATAAAAACTTCAATTGATTGAGATGAGTAGGTTTTCTTGGACAAGGACGACATACTTAATCCAGATAGTTAATGAGACCTAACAATGTAAGATACTTTTCAAGCGTTCCTCCATAATTATTCACTTCAGGTTCTTGATAGGCGGGCCAGATTGAATCACAATATCTACAATGTTGAATAATTTGGTTTGTATGTGAGATATGAAGAATTCTCAGACGATTCTCTTTTAGCTCATTAGTTCTGTAAACATGACCTCTTCCATCTACTCCTTTTCTGAATTTAAAAAGATTAGCACAAGCCGGACAAATAACATTATTATTGGGTATTGATAAAGGCGGATGAGGTTGTGAATTAAGTTTTTTAAAATAGGTAATCATATCCCATTCTTTTGTTGGTTCATCGTATGTTATTTCCCAAGAATTTTTATCTACACCGAGCATATTATTGTACCAACGACCTATTTCACAAGGAGTATCAATTGTTGGCAGCGATTGACCTGTAAAATATGTTAAACACTCTGTGCAAGCCATAATGACCTGATTGGTAATAGTACATCGTATATTGACTATCCGCCCTGTACATATTGGTAATGGACATTTTGACTTGTAATAATCCTTGTAAATTCTAGTAGGAGTAGGGAACATAATATTTAATAATCTAAAAAATAAAAACATTACATCATAAAGAATCATGGTGACCTAAATTTTTCAAAAATAGCGAAATAGCATGTTTGTCTACATAACAGGAAAGGCTGTTACAACGCTATAAGGTCCATCAAGAAGACCTTCTACAACGATAAACACTTTTTTTTCACCTTTAGTACCAATAACCCTGCCCATATTTATTTCATATCCCAATCCTCCTGATTTTTGTGGTTTACCATAGCCAGTTCGTTTTTCCCATGCTTCATCCAGCAAAGCAAATAGATCTGCATCTTTTTCAAGTTTAAATACTGTATCACCTTGTTCGTACCATCCTCCTGGTGTATGTTTTAAAGCATGAATATTATATGGATTTTTATCCATACCATATTTTAATCTTTGAGGTGATACCCATCCATCTTTACCATTATAAGTCAAACACCCCAAATTATGCGTCAATAAATTCAGATACCCGACGTAAAAGACATGATCCTCTTCGACGGTCATGTTATAGACACGTTCGGTTCCACCAAACGGAATAACCGAAACAACAGTTATCGGTGTATTTCCAAATCCTTGTAACTTTTCACCGAAACGGGCATCACCGATGTGAATCCATTCGTTGCGGTCAAGACTGAAAAAGCGGTGAGAAATTGTCGGACGGATTGTTTCGCTTTTGCCGTCTTGTGTTGTGTACGTTAAATTGCAAATACCACGACTAAGATGATTAACCGTTGTCAGAACAACTCGTCCGGGACCAGCCCGAATTTC
>JAIROD010000229.1 GCA_031257725.1 Planctomycetaceae bacterium
CGGCGCAATACTATCAAACATCCGGCGAATTTTTTCCGGTGATTTATCGGGTTGCGATTTAGTGTTCATCATAAAGTTTTCTGTTACAATACCATGAAACAGAGGATAAAAAAACAATCAAGAGTCTATTATTGTTAAAAGTATATTACGATACTCAATTGGTCTATTTTTGTCAATTGACATTCTATTGCGGGTAGCCGTCATCAACGGCAGCGGCATTTCTCCGAAATATCGTATTCCTACAAAAGTGTAGTTTTTAACTTATTACTTTTCATTTTTAAAATTTATTTTTTCTGACCGGATATCAACATATTTTGACCGGATTTTCAGGTTGACATTTTCTCGGCCCCAACGATAATGATTCACAATCAACAATGGGTTCAAGATTCCATTGGAAAACCAAAACGGAAAAGATGATTCTATTCCGGCAGATTTTGGTTTAAAATTCGATTCAATTTAATTTAATTTAATTCAATTCAATACAGGAGAATAATATGGGTAAAATTGGGATTGGTCTCAATTTAGAAGCAATTCGTACTTCACATAAATCGTTTGAGTGGGGAGTTCGGTTTGCTGCGGAGTTAGGTTACGAATATATTGAGCCGATGGTACATTGGGGGCGGGAATTACTTAGTGAAGCCCGTTATTTTCACAGTGTGTCGATGCTTGACGATCCGTTTCGGATTCGGGATTGTGTTGAACAACACGGATTGAAGTTGTCTGCGTTGTCGTCGCACTCACAACTTTCAAAGCCGGAGATTGCGGTGGAATATTTGAAACAGGCTTCACGGTTTGCCAAAGAATGCGGTGCGCCGGTCATCAACACTCACGAAGGGCATAAGCAAACCTGGACAACCGAAGAAGAGGATTTTGTCCTGATTAAATATTCGATTACCGAAGCGGAAAAGGTTGCTTCACGGCGTGGTATTAAGATCGGGTTGGAAATGCATCAAACATATTCGCTGATTCCTGAAAAATACGACCGGATTATGAATCTTGTCCAATCGCCGTATGTCGGGGCAAATTTTGATACGGGAAATGCGTATCTTGGCGGTCAGAACCCGATTGAATGGCTGGACAAAATCAAACATCGTCTTGTTCACATGCACGCTAAAGATATTTCCGTTGAGCAATCCGATGCGGAACGTGGTAAGGTGATGGGAACGGCGGTGGGTTGTGCTTGCGGCGACGGGGTGATTGACTGGGAAGCGGTTGTTGCGATTTTACGCCCGTTACCGCAAGATATTGTGTTGAGTGTGGAGTGCGGCACGCTCGACCAAGCCGAACGAAGTATCGCCCACCTGAAAAAAGTAGTGGAACTTTCTACCTAATTAACTCTAGGGAATCTCTCATCATTCAGAATTTACCGAACGTTAACGGCGTGGGCTTGCCCCGCGTTGTTCGACTCAACACCAAAACACGGGGTAAACCCCGTCGTTAACGATTAACTGGGAACCTCTCATCATTCAGAATTTATCGAACGTTAACGGCGTGGGCTTGCCCCGCGTTGTTCGACTCAACCCCCAAACACGGGGTACCCCCCGTCGTTAACGATTAACTGGGAACCTCTAATCATTCAGAATTTATCGAACGTTAACGGCGTGGGCTTGCCCCGCGTTGTTCGACTCAACCCCCAAACACGGGGTAAACCCCGTCGTTAACGATTAACTGGGAATCTCTCATCATTCAGAATTTACCGAACGTTAACGGCGTGGGCTTGCCCCGCGTTGTTCGACTCAACCCCCAAACACGGGGTAAACCCCGTCGTTAACGATTAACTGGGAATCTCTAATCATTCAGAATTTATCGAACGTTAACGGCGTGGGCTTGCCCCGCGTTGTTCGACTCAACACCAAAACACGTGGTAAACCCCGTCGTTAACGATTAACTGGGAATCTCTCATCATTCAGAATTTATCGAACGTTAACGGCGTGGGCTTGCCCCGCGTTGTTCGACTCAACCCCCAAACACGGGGTAAACCCCGTCGTTAACGATTAACTGGGAATCTCTAATCATTCAGAAATTACCGAACGTTAACGGCGTGGGCTTGCCCCGCGTTGTTCGACTCAACCCCCAAACACGGGGTAATAACGGAAGTGATGCGTTAACGGTGGTTCTTGTGTGAATTATTTGCCTTTCCCTTTCAATCGTTAACGACGGGGTTTACCCCGTGTTTTGGGGTTGAGTCGAACAACGCGGGGCAAGCCCACGCCGTTAACGTTCGGTAAATTCTGAATGATGAGAGATTCCCAGTTAACGACGGGGTTTACCCCGTGTTGTTTGTTAACGACGGGGTTTACCCCGTGTTTTGGGTTGAGTCGAACAACGCGGGGCAAGCCCACGCCGTTAACGTTCGGTAAATTCTGAATGATGAGAGATTCCCAGTTAACGACGGGGGTTACCCCGTGTTTGGGGGCTGAGTCGAACAACGCGGGGCAAGCCCACGCCGTTAACGTTCGGTAAATTCTGAATGATGAGAGATTCCCAGTTAACGACGGGGTTTACCCCGTGTTTTGGGTTGAGTCGAACAACGCGGGGCAAGCCCACGCCGTTAACTTTTGATAAATCCTGAATTATTAGAGATTACGGAGAACAGTTTGCAGGATACCGCCGTTGAGATAATATTGTAATTCGACAGGCGTGTCGATACGAACCTTAACTTGAAATTCCGTTTCACTAAACAGATTTGCCTTGACTTCGCGTTCTGCTTTGACGGTAATTTCACTGCCCGGTACAAAATTCTTACTGATTTCCGGGATGGTAAATTCTTCTTCACCGGTCAGGTTAAGCGATTGCCATGTTGCTCCGTGAACAAATTCTAACGGCAAAATGCCCATTCCCACGAGATTCCCGCGATGAATCCGTTCAAATCCGGACGCAATCACTGCCTTAACTCCCAGCAAGGCGGTTCCTTTGGCAGCCCAGTCCCGGCTGCTGCCTGTACCGTATTCCGCTCCGGCTAACACAATTAACGGCGTTAACGTTTCACGGTATTTAACCGCCGCATCGTAAATCGGTAACACTTGACCTGTTGGAAAATGTTTTGTCATTCCGCCTTCTGTTCCCGGTATTAAGAGATTTCGAATCCGAATATTGGCAAATGTTCCTCGCGTCATAATCCGGTCATTCCCGCGCCGTGAACCGTAACTGTTAAACGCCGTTGCTGCAACTCCCGCTGCAATTAAAAATTTTCCTGCCGGAGAATCCGGTTTGATTGAACCTGCCGGAGAAATATGATCTGTTGTAACGGAATCGCCCAGCATCGCCAAACAACGCGCCCGTTCAATTGCCGGAATTTTTGCCGGCGGTTCAAGGGTCATGTCTGTTAAAAACGGCGGTTCCTGAATATACGTACTTGCCGTATCCCACCGGAAGAGTTTTGACGGCTCGCACGGAATGGCATTCCATTCTTTATTGGAATCAAAAACATCCTGATAGCGGTTGCGGTAAATTTCAGGATCAACCGACAAGCGTATTACTTCCTCGATTTCTTCTTCTGTCGGCATAATATCGCGTAGAAAAACCGGAGTTCCGTTTGGATCCTTCCCAAGCGGTTCGGCGTTCAAATCGCAATCGATGTGTCCGGCTAAAGCGTAAGCAACCACCATTGGCGGACTTGCCAGATAATTTGCTTTGACCAACGGATTGATTCTTCCTTCAAAGTTCCGATTGCCGCTTAGGATTGCGGCGGCGACGAGGTTATTTTCGACAACCGCTTTTTCCACTTGCGGCGGCAGGGAACCGCTGTTACCGATACACGTCATACAGCCATATCCGACAATGTGAAAACCAAGCGTTTTCAGAGGTTCCTCCAACCCTGCTTTGGCAAGATAATCCGCAACAACACGCGATCCCGGTGCAAGACTTGTTTTGACAAAACGCGGAACATGAAGTCCTTTTTCGACTGCTTTTTTAGCCAGCAAACCGGCGGCAATCATCAAATGAGGATTGCTTGTGTTCGTGCAACTCGTAATTGACGCAATAACAAGAACGCCATGCCGAATCGGAATACTGATTGTTGAATGATCAATATTGGTCGGGTCTTCATTGACCGGATAAACAACCATTCCGGTTTGATTTGTTTCGGCAACGGAAAGACCAAACCCGCGATCTTTCACCGGAGTTGTCAACGCATTTGAAAAATTTTCTTTCATTGCGGAAAGTGCGATACGGTCTTGGGGTCGTTTGGGACCGGCTAAACTTGGTTGAACGGTAGCGAGATCAAGGGTGAGAATTTTGGAGTAATTCGGTAACGGTTGATCCGGCGAGTTAAAGAGATTTTGTTCACGACAATAAGTTTCGACTATTTCCACGTGTTGCGGTTTGCGTCCGGTTTCACGAAGGAAGCGAAGCGTTTGGTCATCGACGGGAAAAAATCCCATCGTTGCCCCGTATTCTGGAGCCATATTCGCAAGAACTGCACGGTCAGCCAACGGCATTGCCAATGCTCCAGAGCCGCAGTATTCAACAAATTTGCCGACCACTCCTTCTTTGCGCAAAATTTCTGTTATTGTCAAAACCAAATCGGTTGCGGTAACATTTGGTGGTAGTGTATTGGTCAATTCGACTCCGACAACTTGTGGAGCGAGCATATAATATGGTTGACCGAGCATAACGGCTTCCGCTTCAATACCGCCGACCCCCCATCCGAGTACGCCCAGTCCGTTAATCATCACGGTATGCGAATCGGTTCCGAGAACAGAGTCGGGGTACAACAAACAATCCGAACCGTGATTCAAATTGTGATTCAAACCGTGATTCAAATTGTGATTCAAACCATGATTTAAACCATGATTTAAAGATGCCGGATGAACCACATCGGCGAGAAATTCGAGATTGACCTGATGAATAATTCCGACTGAAGGGGGAATGACCCGAAAATTATTGAGGGACTGTTGCGCCCAACGGAGTAAGGCGTAACGTTCGGAGTTGCGGTGAAACTCAAGATCGACATTTTTGGTCAATGCGTCGCGGCAACCGTAAAAATCTGTTTGGATTGAGTGGTCGATAACCAAATCGACAGGAATGGACGGGTTGATTTTATTGGGATCACCGCCGAGACGTTTCATGGCGGAACGCATCGCGGCAAGATCGACTACTGCCGGAACTCCGGTAAAATCCTGAAGCAACACCCGTGCGGGCTTAAAAGGAATTTCGATATTCGCCATTCCTTCAGGAGTCCAACCGGCAAGATTTTTAACATCCTGCTCTGTAATTTGAAAACCGTCACAATTCCGCAACACTGATTCAAGTAATACCCGAATCGAAAAAGGAATTGCTGAAAGTTCGATACCGAGCGACGACAACGAATAATATCCGAATTGCCTGCCGCCGACAGTGAATGTTCTGTAAGAGTTCATGAGGGTTGGATAAATTCTGTAAATCCTGTCAAAAAATAGGGTTTTTAGATGTTTTTTTATTGAGTTCGGAACGAGACTATCATAGTAGAAATATCAATGCTTTCAATAGGGAGTGTTTTGTTGTTTTGGGATAACGATTAGAGTTATCGCGTGTTCCATAACCGCCGTCTTCGGGACCGTCTTCAGATCTGTCTTCAGGGCTGTTTTCAGAGCCGCAACCGGAAGGTTGCGAAAAAACGGGGTAAGAGAATCTCTCATCATTCAGACTTTACCGCAAGTTAACGGCGTGGGCTTGCCCCGCGTTGTTCGACTTAACTCCCCAACACGAGGTCCTCCCCGTCGTTATAATCTGCGACAATCTGTGGATAAAATAAAAATAGACATTTACAACCGGTATCGATAACAATTGAAATGGTATTTGAGACACTTCAACAGATTGATTCCAACCAATTAACACGACCGCGAACATGGATTGATTCATTGCCGGATATTGTTTGCGGTAATTTGGAAGCCCGGAAAATGTTTCCGTTGAGCTATATGGAATTGATACTGACAACGGATTGTAATTTGAAGTGTAGTTATTGTTTCGAACGTGATAAAAAGCCATTCAATATGTCTGATGAAGTGGCGTTTACGGCAGTTGATTTTTTGATTCAAACGTCACGGAATATTAAAGAGTTAACGATTTTGTTGTTCGGCGGCGAACCGATGATGAGGTTTGACCTGATTCAACGGATTATTCCTTATGCGAATAAAAAAGCGTCGGAAGCGGGAAAAACGATTAGTTGGGATATGACCACCAACGGGACGTTAATTGACGAGGAACGGGCAAAATGGATGGCAGAACATAAAGTCAAATATTTGTTGAGTTTAGACGGCGCAAAAGAAGATCATGACCGTTACCGAAAATTTCCCGACGGGCGGAGTTCTTATGAGTTGATTATGGAGCGGTTGCCGATGATGAAATCCTACCAACCGTGGATGGGAACAAAAATGAGCGTAACGCCGGAATCAACGTTACGGCTTCGCGATAACCTTTATGAATTGTGGGAAAATGGCATCAATCAGTTTATTATCGGTTATGCTCATGGTTTGGATTGGTCGGACGAAAACTTGTTGAAATACGAACAAGGAATGTTAGATGTTTGTGAATTGTATTTGGAAATGAAATATAATAAACAATATTTCCGAATCACAACCTTTGAAGAAGAAACAATTTGTGGTATTAAAGAAGTATCATTTGGTTGCGGAGCAGGACGCGGACGGTTTGGTGTTGATCCTTGGGGAGATTTGTACGGTTGTTCAAAAATGTGTACGATTATGGGACAGGGCAAAGGTATTTTGCCTTTCGGGAATGTGTTTCAAGGTTTTACATGGATACAAAATCGTTATCATTGCCTCAATGATAAAATTGAACCTAGAAAAAAATGTAAGGGGTGTGATTACGAAAAAGTTTGTGGCGGCGGATGTCCGGCTATAAATTATGCGGAAACTGAAAATATTTATATCCCTAATGATGGTGCATGTAAATTATTTTTTAACCATAGGCGTATAGATGTCTATATGCGACAACGACATGACGAAACTTTTGGTACAAATTGGACTTTACGTACCGAAAATAATATAAAGGAAACTTTTAAAGGATTTGTTTCTAATAAATTTACATGAAACGATTTTGCAAGAATTTAATTCAAACACAGGAGATTACTTATGTCTGAGGATCAAAAACAACTATCACCGTCATTAAAAAAACGAATATTAACACGGAGGCAAATTCTTCGATGGAGTATTGTCGGATGTCTTATTGCCTTACCTATTGGTGTAAGCGTTTTTAGAAAAATGAAGTTTCCAACAGGAAATGTGATAGAAATTAAATGTCCTTTTGGGGATGGCGGAGATGGTGAATTTTCATTTACACCGGAAGATTTGAAAATTCCAAATACAATTGGCAATATTACATTACATTGGATAATTCTGGATTCAATAGGTACTGAAAAAAGTGATGTTCTTATTTCTTTTATGACAAATGGTACTGAAATAGAGTCCACTAGAGATCGGATTCAATTAGAGTTGTTTGATAAAAAAGGTGAACTAATAATCTATACAGCAGATACCTATATGGATACACGATTAGCAGCAAAAATAAGTGGTCGGGCAACGTTATTAGACGCAATAGAAGATGACCCAGCGGCTCAAGCCACACTTTATCTAGAGGTGCCAGTCCCCTTGTCTGAAATTAACAAAATTGTTATTTCGGTTTTTCGAATCAGTTAACATTACAACATTTATTGTGTTTCATTATTCTGGAATCCCTTTTTTTATTTCTTTAAATGAGTAAAATGTTAAATATTAAATTGAACGCAAATAATGCTAGACCAAAAGAAAATAACGAAAGCTTAAATCAGGCAAAATTTGGAGAACGTATGACAAGAAGAACAATCATAAAATGGTTGTT
>JAIROD010000237.1 GCA_031257725.1 Planctomycetaceae bacterium
CGAACGTTAACGGCGCGGGCTTGCCCCGCGTTGTTCGACTTAACCCTAAAACACGGGGTAAACCCCGTCGTTAACTATTAATTAATGGGTTGAAAATAAAAAATTGAATTATGAGAGATGTCCTATTGTTTATTGTTTATTATTTATTATTTAAAATGGTTGGAACATGATAAAAATAAGATTGAGCGAGATTTATTATATTCTTTTTGATCATTACCGACAAGCAAGTAAAACATCAGGCGTTTTTAATCACCAAATTATTTGTTCCCCAATGCCCTTATTGTTCCTAATGGGAATCTCTCATCATTCAGAATTTACCGAAAGTTAACGGCGTGGGCTTGCCCCGCGTTGTTCGACTTAACTAAAAAACACGGGGTAAACCCCGTCGTTAACTATTAATTAATTGCTTGAAAATAAAAAATTGAATTATGGTAATATATCAGTGGAATTTTTCGGAGATTGAAGTTTATTTTTTACCACCCCTCGCCCCTCCGAAGGAGGGGAATTATTCCCCTCCTTCGGAGGGGCTAGGGGTGGTCATTCGGAGGAAACGACTGAATAGTTAAAAAAAAATATTTCACTGATATATTACGAATAATGAATAGTTACAATAGTTAATCATTGTCTTTATTGTTCATCATGTTCCTATTGTTTCTAAATGGATGGTATTTTTTGTTTTAACAAAATGTTTATCGAGGCA
This sequence comes from Planctomycetaceae bacterium, assembly GCA_031257725.1. Lineage (GTDB taxonomy): Bacteria > Planctomycetota > Planctomycetia > Pirellulales > Thermoguttaceae > WRKP01. The sequence continues at coordinate 701 of JAIROD010000237.1, forward strand.
CAGTTCTTTTTCGGAAATCCCCAACGCAAGACCAATAAGATCGGAGAGATAATACACCGGTAAATCGAGTTGTTCTTTGTATTTTTTTTCAATTGCCGACTGTTTCATATCGAGATTGACATGACACATGGGGCAGGCAACAACCATACAGTTTGCTCCATGTTTTTTGGCATTACGGAGAATTTTTCCTGATAAATCGGTAATAATGGAATCATCGGCTAAGGTCAACCCTGCCCCGCAACATTCCGTTTTATAATTCCAATCGTCAACCGGTTCCGCCCCCAATGCACGGAGCAATGTTTCCATAGAACTTGGTTGTTCACAGTCGTCGAATTTCAGATCTTTTGGCGGACGAGTCAGCAAACATCCATAATAACACGCCGGTTTATAACCGTCCAATGTTTTCGTAACTGATGCGGTAAGTTTTTCGAGACCGATTTTTTGAAAAACCTGAATAAGATTGATGATTTCCGTTTTTCCTGCAACGGTATCTTCAACAATCTGAGACATTTCCTTTCGGAGTGATTCTGAGTTCTTCAATTCATTACCGACTTTAATCAGTTCCATCGAACACATTGGACATGGAGCGAACAGTTGCTCAATACCGTCACGTTCGGCGATTGCCAAATTACGGGCGGGCAAGGCGACGGCTAATTTTTTATTGATGTTGTGAGCTGCGGTGGCGCCGCAACAGATCCAGTCATCCAGTTCCCGCAAACCAATTTGGAGCCGATTCATACAGGCTCGAACCGATTTTTCATAATCGTAAGACGAACCGTGCAACGCACAACCGGGATAATAACCAAAGTCCATTTTTTTTAATTTTTCTCAATGGGTTGGGAGTAAACATCCAGCCGTCGGAACCAACCAATTAAATAGGGCAATCCTCCGCACGGCAAAACAAAATAGGGTTCAGTGAGATGGTTATTTTAGTCAATTATAAAAATTTGACAACCAAAGACCATTTTTCAATGGAAAACCTTCAAAAATTTGTAATATATCAGTGGAATTTTTCGGAGATTGAAGTTTATTTTTTACCACCCCTGCCCCTCCGAAGGAGGGGAATGATTCCCCTCCTTCGGTGGGGCTAGGGGTGGTCATTCGGAGTAAACGACTGAATAGTTAAAAAAAAATATTTCACTGATATATTACAAAAAAAAATATTTCACTGATATATTACAAAAATTTATTTTGCAACGATACCAATAGTATATTCCGCCGCTTCACCGCCGGTTAGCCGCATCTTCGGGATTTGTTGTGTCTTGATTAAATTGGGACACGCGTTATAGTGGTTCGGGTCGTAATTCCTTCAGTCCCTTGACAGTATAAAATAGACAATTACGTGTAACTGTCTATTTTAATTTTTTGTCATATTTCAGAGCATTTTTTTACATCCCGGCGGGATGTTTCCAACCTAGCCGTTGGTTTTGCGTTGTAACGATAGGGAATCCATGTTTTTATCTGAATAACGCCATACCAACGGAACAAAATGGTAAAAATTATTCCTGTTATTTTTCCGTGTGTACGGTGAGTACACCGCACACACGGCTACATTGGAAATGTCCTTGCAGGACTAATAAAAATTAAAATAGACGGTTACAATTACGTTGGAAGTTTTCTTAATGGCAGATAAACGATATGATATTATTGTTGTTGGAGCGGGTCATGCCGGAGTTGAAGCGTCTTTAGCGGCGGCACGGTTGGGAGCGCGAACGGTTTTATTGACGAGTAATCTGGATACGGTTGCCCAAATGAGTTGCAATCCCGCTATCGGCGGAATCGGCAAAGGACATTTTGTACGGGAAATTGATGCGTTGGGCGGCGCGATGGCGTTGGCAATTGATGCAACAGGTATTCAGTTTCGCATGTTGAACCGGCGCAAAGGTCCCGCAATGCAAGGACCACGCGCTCAAGCCGATAAAAATGCTTACCAAACAGAAATTAAACAAATTCTTGAAAATCAACCCAATCTCGAATTGAAACAGGAAAATGTTATCGGTCTCACTGTGGTTCCTTTTGAGTCGGAAAAATCTGTTGCGGGAAAGGCGGATCAAAAACGTTATAAAATTTCCGGCGTTCTTCTTGATGACAACAGCAATATCAATGCTGAGGCGGTTGTGTTATGTTGCGGGACATTTTTGAACGGTTTAATTCATTTTGGCGAACGGCGGATTTCCGGCGGACGTGCTTCGGAACCGGCGGCGGCGGGACTGAGTGATTCGTTACGGAATCTTGGTTTTCGCATTTGCCGTTTCAAAACCGGTACGCCGCCCCGCATCAATGCCCGCAGTATTGATTATTCGAAACTGCCCGTCCATTCCGGTGATGACGAACCGATACCGTTTTCATTTTTAAATGATTCTGTTTCGCCGGAACAAGTTCCGTGTTGGCTGGTTTACACCAATCCGGCACTCCATCAATTTATTCGTGAACATCTTAAACAGGCTCCGACCTACAGCGGACAAATTCAATCAACAGGTCCTCGTTATTGTCCCTCTATTGAAACCAAAATTGACCGATTCGGGGACAAAGAACGTCATCAATTATTTTTGGAACCGGAAGGCAGAAAAACGAACGAAATTTATATCAATGGTTTTTCAACAAGTTTTGGTCGTGAGATTCAGGATCAGATGCTTCGAATGATTGACGGTTTGGAACGTGCGGAGATTATGCGTTATGCTTATGCGATTGAGTACGATTATCTGCCGCCGGATCAACTTCAAAAAACGTTGGAAACCAAAACGGTCAAAGGTCTTTATCTTGCCGGTCAACTGAATGGTACCACCGGTTACGAAGAAGCGGCTGCGCTGGGGCTGATGGCGGGAACCAACGCCGCGTTGAACATTGCCGGTCGGCAACCGTTTATTTTACAGCGAGACGAAGCTTATATCGGTGTGATGATTGACGATTTGGTGACGCGCGGAGTTGACGAACCGTATCGCATGTTCACAAGCCGCGCCGAATACCGGCTTCTTTTACGTCACGATAACGCTGACCGGCGGTTAACGCCGATTGGCGAAAAAATCGGACTTGTCGATGAAAAACGGATAAAACGGTTACATCAGAAAATGGAGGAGATTTCGGCGGTTCGGCGGATTCTTGCCGTAACACACGATACTCATGGTTCCCTGTTGAAATTTTTAGCACGCCCGGAAACCGAATGGGAGGAAATTGTTGAACGGATTCCCCAACTTGCTTCCGTTTCAAAACAAATTGCGGAACAAATTTGTATTGATACGAAATATGAAGGTTACATTAAACGGCAGGAAATGGATATTGAACGAAGCCGGAAACTTGCGGAACAACGTATTCCCGAAAACACCGATTATTCGATCATGAAACAATTACGGAGTGAAGCGCGTGAAAAACTCGAAAAAATCCGTCCGCTTGATCTTGCTCAAGCCGGACGAATTAGCGGTATCACTCCATCAGACATCGTCGTTTTAACGGCTTACCTAAAACGATGACAGCTCCCGCTATTAAAGCGGATTGTTGCCCTAATTATCGCCGAGTTCTTTTGGTAATCGAAACGAAAGCGATTCTTTGCAGGTTGTTTTTTCCTCAACAGTTGCCTGAAATCTGGTCTGAAGAACCTGAACACAATCCTGAACAATTTGTTCCGGCGCACTTGCTCCGGCAGTTATTAGGATGGTTTCGTTTCCCTGAAACAACTCTTGCGTAATATCATTCGGACCATCAACAAGATAGGAACAAATTCCGAGTGATTCCGCCAGTTCCGCCAAGCGTCGGCTGTTGGAGCTGGTTGGGCTGCCAATCACCAGCACCGCATCCACATCAACACTCAATTCCCGAACCGCATTTTGACGATTTTGTGTTGCATAGCAAATATTAGCCGCCGAAGGTCCAACGATTGCCGGAAATCGTTGCCGTAACAGTTCTATCATTTTCGCTGTTTCTTCAACCGACAGGGTTGTTTGGGTCAGATAAGCCAGTTTTTCATTCGGTTGAAACGAGAGATTGGCGATTTCTTGTTCATTTTCAACAATCCGAATTGATTCCGGTGCTTCACTCATTGTTCCATTGACTTCATCATGACCGCGATGTCCGATCAGGATAATCGTGTAACCTTTTGACGCATAATAAAGAACCGCCTGATGAACGGCATTGACCAGAGGACATGTTGCGTCAATAGTTTTGATATGGCGTTCCAAAGTCTGAAACCGGATTTCCGGTGAAACGCCGTGCGCCGAAAACAATAATCGGCTTCCGGCAGGAACCTTATCAATCAAATCGACAAAGCAGGCTCCCTGTTGCCGAAAATAATCAACCACCCAAGTATTATGTACGATTTCATGATAGACATAAACCGGTTTTCCAAAACGTTGTAACGCCGCATCCAACGCCTTGACCGCCATGTTCACGCCGGCACAAAAACCACGAGGATTAACCAATATAATATGCACGGAATTAAAAACAAATTGATTGAAGATAATCGCATTTTGTAATTATCCGGTGGAATATTTACAGTTGTTTTCACGACAAGCGATTATTCGTATTTGTTAACGGCGGAGTTTACTTCGCGATTGTACAAGTTTGTTAACGGCGGGGTTTACCCCGCGATGGTACAAGTTTGTTAACGGCGGGGTTTACCCCGCGATGGTACAAGTTTGTTAACGGCGGGGTTTACCCCGCGATTGTACAAGTTTGTTAACGGCGGAGTTTACTCCGCGATTGTACAAGTTTGTTAACGGCGGAGTTTACTCCGCGATTGTACAAGTTTGTTAACGGCGGGGTTTACCCCGCGTAACTATTCAGCGCGATCCTAATTATTCATCACCAGGCAAATAATTAAAAGGTAGGCAATGTTTCGCCGAAACATTGCGTCGGCGATAGCCGACTTGTCCCTGTTTTCCCGCCGGCAATCAGTTTCCAAACCAGTCAGAAACACAAATTGCCCAATCGAATCTGATTCACTGTTGCCTATCGGCAACGCAATGTTTCGGCGAAACATTGCCTACCTCTTGAGTATTTCCTGATAATACACTACTGAGTAGATACTACCCTGCGATGATACAAGACGGGTTAACTCCTGTTGTTAATAACTAAACGAAAATTCCGCTGAAATATTGCGTGGATTTTTATTTTTCGGTATGCATTTCTCGGAGCGATCGTTTCATAATTTTTCCGGTGGAATTTTTGGGCAGTGATTCCATGAAGAGGATCATTTTGGGACATTTATAAACGGCAAGATGTTCTCGGCAATATTTTTGTAATTCCATTGCGGTAACTTCGGCGTTTTCAATGAGAACAACACAGGCGACGACATTTTCGCTCAGAGTTTCATCGGGGATTCCAATAACCGCCGCCTCGCGCACTGCCGGATGATGATGCAGAATCTCTTCGATTTCACGCGGATAAATATTCATTCCGGCTCGGATAATCACATCTTTTAATCGGTCAACAATATAAAAATATCGGTCGGAGTCCATTTTTGCCATATCACCGGTTTGGAACCAACCATTGTTGAAGGCGGCTTCTGTTGCGGAAGGGTCTTTGTAATATCCTTTCATCAGGTTATGACCGCGCAAAACCAGTTCACCGATTTCATTGATATTTGCGGTTGAACCGTCCGGTCGTATAATTTTGGCTTGTGTTCCGTAAAACTCCAACCCGATTGATCCTGCTTTGTTGACTTTAACATTAGCCGGTGTCATACAGGAGATCGGACTTGTTTCGGAGAGACCGTAAGCTTCGATTATTTTGAAACCGAACAATTTTTCAAATTCGTTATAAATTGAAAGCGGCAACGATGCTCCGCCGGAAACGGCAACTTTTAGAGAGGATATATCAAATGAGCGTCGTCGAAGCGTTTGAATTATGAGATTGTACATTGTTGGAACAGCCGCGATGTACGTAACGCGATGTTTTTCTATTTCACCAAGTGTTCGTTTTGGTTCAAATTGCGGAACCATGACCATTGTTGCGCCGGCGAGGATGGAAGCGTTTTGAATAGCGGTTTGTCCGAAGGTGTGAAATAAGGGGAGGACGGCAATGGTGGTGGAGTCATGGTCAATGAAAAAGGCTTTTTCTTTTGAGTATAAAGCGTTTGAAAAAATGTTGAAATGACTGAGTTCGACTCCTTTGGAACGTCCGGTTGTTCCTGAGGTGTAGAGAATAACGGCGGTTTCGTTGGAGGAAGTTTGTTCAAAATCGGAAGTTGTCGGAATGCGGGGCAAAATTTCATCCAGAACAAATTTATTGGGTTTTTGCAAGGGGGCGACCGAGTAATGGGCGAGAATGGATTTTGATAATTCCAGTCTTTTGGCTCCGATAAAAAAGAGTCCCTGACAGGATTCGACTTTTTCAAAGGCGAGAAGGCTTTTTTCGGCGAAGGTATGCCATGCGAAAAAGAAGCGTGAATCGGAATGTTCCAGCAGTTCGGCGATTTCGTTTGATAAGAGTAAGGTGTTGATGGGGACAACCACTCCGCCGGCACGTAACACGGCAAAATAGACAGCGGTAAATTCAGGAACATTGGGAGCCAGCAACATGACATGGTCGCCGCACCGCATTCCCTGTGTCCGCAGAACATCTGCAATTTTGGCTGACCATGAATCGAGTTCGGCGTAAGTATAAGATTGGTTATCGCAAATAATTGCCGGATGATCGGGATATTTGGTTGCCGAATCGATCAATCCAAACGCCAGATTCAAGCCCATTATAAATATTATTGTTTGCGGTTGCGGACAGAAAGCCAAGAGTTCCCGTCGCGAAGTATTGGAAATTTGATTTCCAATAAAAAAGAAGAAAACATATCAATCTTTAACAAAATACCAAATTCTAAAAAATTGGCAATACCGTTTTCCGACGTTAAACCAATTCCAATGATTCTCAAAGAGACAAGAGAACGTTGGGAGCGTTTGTTGTTTTGGGTGCGCCCTGCTTGAGGTCACCCGCCCCAAAATGCCAAACGCTCCCCGTCCCGATTGTTCCGTGCGCTCACTTTTTTTCTGCAACTAATTCATAAACTTTTTTTACCAAACCAATTTTGCCAAATAAAATCCAATATAATAACAATAAGATAACAATTGCCGGTATTCCATACACAATTATCGCCAATAAAATAATGATTATTGTCGAAATGTAATCACCAAAACCAGTCATCAATTTTTTGATTTTATCAATAATTGTGTCCTTTTTATAATTTGTAATTGATATTGGTCCCAAAAAATCAAGTCTTATTGTTGCATAATCTATTAAATTATTTAACACACGAAATTGTCCGCCTACATTATCTATCTCTGATTGTAATTCCGCAATTTTTGATTCGACAGACAATATCTCTTCTATATTTTTCGCCTTTGAAAGATAGTTCTGATAAGTTTTAATCAGTTCCTTCTTTGTATTGAGACGACTTTCCAAATCATAATATTTCATCGTAACATCTTCCGTCATTTCCGAATAATCCGTTATTTCCCCAAATTTCATTAACTCGTTAATAAAAAAATTATATTTGTCTGTAGGAACTTTTAGAATATAACGTCTTGAATTTTCGGAGATATTTTTTGAAGAAGCATAAGTATTATATTTTTGCATTAACTCGTTCAGTTTATTGACTCCATCCTCCAAATTTTCAATTCGGATTTTTAAGTCTGAACTTGTTATCAATTTGTGGGCTGTTGTTTCCTGAAAAAATTGATTATGGTTATCAATTGGTTCTATTTTATCGTCAGATATTTGAATACTTTGTGATTTACTTTGAGATGCCGCAATATAATCAGTCGATTTTTTACTACAACCAATTAATATCGTAAACAAAAGAAAAATAATTAATGTTGTTTTATTGAACATAAAATACCTCCAATATATTTTGTAACTATTCAGTAGATTGTTGGTCTCGTTATTGTAGCAACCGTTTTTAAACGTCTGCCATCGGGTCAATGCCGTAGGCGTTTTATGTGAATAACCGCCGGTTCAGTATCTACTAACAGGCGGCGGTTATTCACGTTGCCCCCCTAAAGGGGTTGTCAGTTGTAATAAATCAATCACAAAATGTAAAACTTCCAATCGAGTGAATATACCGCAAACGGCATGATATTGGTTGTTTTTGTTTGATTCAAGAGGTAGGCAACCTTTCGCCGAAAGGTTGCGCCGGTTGGTTTGTTGTTGTGTTGTATGCTGTTGGTTTTTACTTTCCAGCCGTCCACAGGGGCAAGTCGGCGAGTACGCCGACGCAATGTTTCGGCGAAACATTGCCTACC
>JAIROD010000244.1 GCA_031257725.1 Planctomycetaceae bacterium
GTAGAAAATTGCGAGGTAGGCGATCCGTCCGCTGGACGGTCGCGCCGGTTGAGATTTAACTGACACCAGGAAGGTTTGTCCTGTCTATCGCACGTCGATTCAATAATAAACCGTTTTGCCGGGGCAAACCGTTTGGGAATCAGTGAAATCCCAACCGGCGCGACCGTTCGGCGAACGGTCGCCTACCTGCTAATAATTGACCTAAAATTTTTATCCATTTTAACAACCACCCTCTGAACGCTAGGAAAATATTCCCAACAAGCGATGCCCTGTAAGGGCAATCGCCATGATTTCTGATGTTGCTTTCGCCCTTTCAGGGCTTATTCTCATGGTGATTCCTTACGTAGGGCGTTGCCCTACGCTATTGCCGATTGCCTCTTCGGGGCGGTTGGCGACTGAATAGTTACTATCAGGGTTTGGAATCGGCTTGTCTTGCTTCCGCTTGAGAGACAATAGTTTCAGAAATAAATCGCCATTGTGTTACTGAGACCATCTGTAATGTCCGCAAACGATGATGATATCCGATGAAAAATCATTCCCTGTTGTCTTGAGGAATCATCATCTTCTGGAGTAGCAATATCGTGGCGATTATTAAATGCGACAGACATACTCATCGTGAGAGCATTTCGTTTGTTGTTTGGTACTGCAAGCGGAATGATTGACAGCGGGTCGTAATCCGCTTGCAACACTCTCCGCTATCAACGCTTCACTTTCCACCATAAAAATCATCCTCCGCCGACAAGTGTAACAAGTTCAAGGGTATCACCGTCCTCAAGCCGGACATTCGCAAATGTTCGGTAAGGAACAAGATGGCGGTTTCGTTCCACCGCAACATGGCGGTTAGTCAATTCCAGAAGTTCCAGAAGTTGCTGAACCGTCAAACCGTCGGGAATTTCCGTTGGTTCATCGTTGATTGTTAGTTTCATGGTCAAAATTTAATAGATCGTTTACAAGTTTCCCTACCGCTTTTGTGCAACCCCTAAAGGGGGTGAGGTGGTTGTGTGTCCGTTACCGCTGGTTGAAACCGGCGGTTATGCACGTAGTACGTATTGATTGCCGATTAACGTATTATTTTACCCATTTATCCTGTCAACGACAGGGTTTACCCTATGTTTTGGGGTTAAGTCGAACAACGCGGGGCAAGCCTACACCGTTAACGTTCGGTAAATTCTGAAGAATTATTAGAGATGCCCACTGGTAAAGATTAAAAGGTTCTCGCGACTTCTTCGATTTTGTATGTTTCGAGAATATCGCCTTCTTTCAGGTCATTAAACCCTCGAAGCTTCATACCGCATTCGTAACCTTCGCGAACTTCTTTCACATCATCTTTTTCACGTTTAAGAGAGTCAAGCGGATATTCCCCGATAATCCGGCTTTCCCGAATAATTCGAACCCGACAATCCCGCTCCACTGTTCCTGAAATCACCCGACATCCGGCAATCGCTCCAAGACGACTGATCATAAACACACGTTGTACCAATGCCCGCCCCAATTCCTTGACCTGTTCCACCGGTTTGAGCATTCCCTCCAACGCCTTTTTAATATCATCCGTTAAATTGTAAATAATATCATAACGTCTTATCTGAATCTTTTTCCGGTCTGCCAGAATACGGGCGTTTTCGTCGGGGACAACATTGAACCCGACAATAATCGCATCCGACGCATCCGCAAGTTGAACATCCGCCTCCGAAATCCCTCCAACAGTCGCTTGCAAAATTTTAATCTTAACTTCAGGATGTTCCAATTTACTTAACTCTTTCCGAATCGCCTCAATCGAACCACGAACATCGGCACGAATAATTACGTTTAGCGTTTGAGTTGTTTGTGCGGAATTGATACGTTGGAATAACGTTTCCAGCGTAACATGAGATTGAACGTCCGCCAGTATATTTTTCCGCTCTTCGTCCAGCCGTTGTTCCGCAATAGTTCGAGCGTCCGAAATATCGTCCAAAACACAAAATTTACTGCCGGCACTCGGTGCAATATTGAGACCAATTAACTGGACAGGCGTACTCGGTGTTGCTTTATTAATTATTTTTTTCGTGTCCAGCGTATCATACATCACCTTAACACGACCATAGGCAGTACCACAAAGAACTACATCACCGGTTCGTAATGTTCCGTTTTGAACCAGTATTTTACAGCTAACTCCCTGACCCGATTGAAGTTCCGCCTCCAACGCCACACCAATTGCCGGACGACTCGGATTCGCTTTAAGTTCATGGAGTTCCGCCACCACCTGAATTGTTTCAAGTAATTTGTCCACCCCTAAACCCGTTAAACCGCTACATCGAATCACTTCAATATCGCCGCCCCATTCGCTTGGCATTAACTCGTGAGCGGCAAGTTCCTGAATCACTCGGTCTGGATTCACTCCGGGTAAATCCATTTTGTTTAACGCAACAACAATCGGAACTCCCGCAGCTTTGGCATGAGAAATCGCTTCTTCGGTTTGCGGCATCACCCCGTCGTCCGCCGCAACAACCAGAACAACAATATCCGTACAATTCGCGCCGCGCGCCCGCATCTCCGTAAATGCTTCATGCCCCGGCGTGTCAACAAACGTAATATCCTCGCCATTTTCCATCTTAACCCGATAGGCGCGAATATGTTGCGTTATACCGCCCTTTTCGCCGGAAACAACATTTAAATGAAGAATATAGTCCAGCAACGTCGTTTTGCCGTGATCAACATGACCAAGCACGGTTACTACCGGAGGACGCGGTTTAAGAGTTTCCGGCTGGTCTTTTTCTTCAAACAATGACGCAACCAATCGATCTTCCAGTGAAATCTGATCCTTCACAGAAAGACGTATCTCAAACGCCGCCGCCAAAAGTTCAGCAGATTCCCGGTCTAATTGCGAATTAATCATCATGGGAGTTCCCATTTCAAGAAGTTTTTTTATAACTACGGGAACAGAAATCCCTGTCTGTTCGGCAAATTGTTTGACCGAACAAGGAAGTTGGATAACAATATCGGTCTTGCGCGGCGCAGCCGTACTCACCGCCTGTCCGCGATTACGCTGACGTTTGAGTTGACGCGGAATAACCGCCGTTTCTTCGTCAAAATCACTGCGATTATTACGCCGTGTCGCTCCGCTTCGCCGCTTTTTCTTGGTCTCTTCCACTAACGGAATAGGAATATCGCCCGCCTCGCCCCGACGATGTTGATGACGGCTGCCTTTTCCGGGACGCTCCTCAACCGTTTCGGGTTGGAAACTTTTTCCTTTCCCTTTTCCCTTCCCTTTCCCCTTGTCCTTTGTTTTACGTTCTTCTTCTTTTTTGCGTTGACGCTCTTCGTGTTTCCGAATATGGTTTTCAAGTTCTTTGGAAGTTCCGGTCGTAATGACACTACGAATGACCTCTTTCGGCAAAACCATATCCGGCTTTTGCGGAGTCGGATCTCTGCGTTTGGGCGTTTTTGGTGTCGGTGCTTTGGGAACAGGCGCAATACGGATTGAAGGACCGGTCGGCTTCGGCGACGGTGAATGGGAAGGTTTATTGCTCTCCGGTTTTTTTCGCAACGCATCAAGATTCGGAATCTTATCGGTAATAACACGCATCGGTCCCCGATAATCATCACGCCGCGTCGCCACCGCATGACCCGGTTCGGAAAGTCCGGTTGTTATCGGCGATGTAGGAGGCGGTGTTTCCGGCTTTTTCAAAAAAGCATTCAACGGAGTCGATTTTCTCGATGTTCCACCTTTGGAGTCTGCCCCGCCCTTAAATTCCGATTCACCTTTGGGTTCCGATTCGCCCTTAATACCGGCTGGAGGCAACCCGATATGACCAATCGACGGCGGAAGAGGAGTTGTGAAAGACGGCAACGGTCTATTAGCCGTATTATTCGCATTATTCGATAAATTTTTGCCTGATGATTGTTTCAACGGCGGGGTTTGCCCCGCGCCGGATGGTTGTTTCGGCGTTTTAGCCGAAAAACCCTTGTTCGGTGATTGTTTTAACGGCGGAGTTTGCCCCGTGCCGGATGGTTGTTTCGGCGCATTCGGTGAAGAACCTTTGCCCGATGATTGTTTTAACGGCGGAGTTTGCCCCGTGCCGGATGGTTGTTTCGGCGCATTCGGCGAAAAACCTTTGCCCGGTGATTGTTTTAACGGCGGAGTTTGCCCTGCGGTAGATGGTTGTTTCGGCGCATTCGGCGAAGAACCTTTGCCCGGTGATTGTTTTAACGGCGGAGTTTGCCCTGCGATAGATGGTTGTTTCGGCGCATTAGCCGAAGAACCTTTGCCCGGTGATTGTTTTAACGGCGGAGTTTGCCCTGCGGCAGATGGTTGTTTCGGTGCATTAGCCGAAAAATCCTTTTCCGGTAACTTTTTCTCTGCCGGTTCGTGATGTGTAACGATTACCGGTTTTTTCTCTGTTTTTTTCTCCGATTTATTTTCAGGTTTATTTTCCGGTTGAAGCGGAACGGTATCGGCGGGCGGAACCGGAACGGCTGAAATTTCTTTAACTTCGTTATGTTCGGTAGTTTGAGGAGTTGACGTTTCTTTTTTGGTGTGCGGTTCAAGAATACGGATTTTCTTTTCCGTTGGCGTTGCCGGAGGACGTTGAAATACCGTATCGGGAAAACCGGTGCCGGATTTTGAAGGTTTTACCTGAGTTTTTTGGACGATAGCCTTTACCTTTTCAACTTCTTCGTCGGTTAGGCTGGCCAATGAAGAACCTTTCCCTTCGATTCCCAATTGTTTTAGGACATCGATGAGTTTCTTGGTTTCGACCTTGAGTTGTTGCGCCAGTGCGTAAATTCGAATGGACAAGTCTCGACTCTCTCCAAAAGGCCTTGTAAGGCCGAAAGCAAGTGAAACGGGTTGCCGAAAATATCAAGAACAACAGGAATGCCCATACCGAGAGCAATCCCATCATTTTTTTCCGACATCCCTCTTATTAATTAGTAAATTGTGTTTTATTACATAAAGGAACATCCTTGAACTGCAAAGGGTGAATGAGGAACCCCCTCAAAAAACTCAAACATCAAACAATTCGGAACAAACAATCGGATATTACTCATCGGTTTCTGTTTCGGCAACGATTTCTTCATTTTCCGTTTTAGTTTGTTCACGATTTGAGCGATTGGCCTTAATTTTTTCTTCTTGTTCAGCGAATTGTTCAGCTTGTTCGATAATAGCTTCCGCTTCATCCATTGAGATATTTCCCATTTGCGCCAAATCATTGGGTTCGATGATTGAGAGGTCATCGAAGGTTAAAAAACCTTCACCAACGAGCCGGTCAGCGAGTTCCGGGTCAATACCTTCGATTAGGGCGTAACCTTCGATGGCTTTTTCGATATCGGCTTCGAGTTCTTCGCGGGTCATAATTTCGACATCCCAACCGCAAAGTTTACTGGCGAGCCGGACATTTTGTCCTTTTCGTCCGATGGCTAAGGATCGTTGATCTTGCCGTACCAACACGACTGCTCTTCCGAGCATGGAGCAGAGGATTACTTCTTCGATTTCGGCGGGTCGGAGTGCGTTTGGAATAAAGACTTGCATATCGGAGTTCCAGGGGACGACATCGATTCGTTCATCATTGAGTTCTTCGGTGATATTTTTGATTCGGCTTCCGCGCATTCCGATACAGGCGCCGACACAGTCAACCCGTTGATCGCTGCTGTAAACGGCAATTTTAGTACGATAACCGGGTTCACGGGCAACACTTTTAATTTCGATGACTGCTTCCTGAATTTCGGGAATTTCCTGTTCAAACAATTTTTGGACAAAAATTGGACGAATACGGCTTAGAATGACTTTAACGCGGTTATTGTTTTTTTTGACTTCAATGACAATTCCGCGAATTCGGTCGCCTGGGTGAAAAACTTCACCGGGGATTCTTTCGCCGCGTGGCAAAACCGCTTCGACACCATGTAGAGCGACAGTAATTGCGCCGCCTTCCCGAAAGAGGTCTTCTTTACTTTTCCCTTTTCCGCTTTCGATTCGTTGCACGATTCCGACGACCATTTGATCAATTTGAGCGCGATTTTCTTCAAAGATGGCATCTTGTTCTGCTTCACGAATTTTCTGGATCATAACCTGCTTCGCGCTTTGTGCTCCGATCCGTTCACTTATTTCTTCTGGTGAAATTGGTTCACCGTTTCGTGTTCCTGAGATTTCGCCGGTTTCACGATCGACATGAATTTTTATGATCGTTTCTTCGCCGTATTGTTTCCGAGCCGCTGTTGCAATGGCAGCCTCTACGCCGATAAACACGATTTCTTTATCGATTCGTTTATCGCGGTGGATGGCATCGACTATTCTTAGTACTTCGCTGGGATTCATGATCTGATTTTAGTCCCAAAATACGGTTTGTTAAGGACTTGGCGTATTTTAATATTGAATTAAATCGTAATAATAAGTTATGAAAAAATGCGGCATATTAGCGCGCATCCCACACACAGGCCAATTTCGATTTCCTTGTTTTGGACAAAGAAGGCATCTAATATACACCGTGCGGAAAATACGTCAAGGTATGGGTATATCCCAAAATTTCTCCATATCGTCTTTGTATTGTTCTTATTGTCCACAGATTACGCCGATGTTCGCAAATATTTTTTCGCAGATTGTTTTTATTTGTGGTTTGGGCATCTCACATCATTCAATTTTTTATTTTCAACCTATTATAATAGTTAACGACGGGGTTTACCCCGTGTTTTAGGGTTAAGTCGAACAACGCGGGGCAAGCCCACGCCGTTAACTTTCGG
>JAIROD010000269.1 GCA_031257725.1 Planctomycetaceae bacterium
TACTCGCCGACTTGTCCCTGTTTACGGATAAAAATTAAAAACCAACAGCATACAACTCAAATAATAAACCAACCGGCGCAACCTTTCGGCGAAAGGTTGCCTACCAGGTCATTTCCATTCGTAAACAAATTTACGAAAATTAAACTAGACAGTTACCAGAATGTCTCTCAAAAAGAAACGTAACTATTCCGTCGCAGTTGTTGGTCTATCGGACAACACCACGCCGTTAACTTTCGGTAAATTTTGAATGATGAGAGATTCCCAATAGTTAACGACGGGGTTTACCCCGTCTGTTGCACAATCGCAGAGTAAACCCCACCGTTAACAAATACGAATAATCGCTTGTTGCGAAAACAAATAGTCCACTGGATAGTTACCAATTATTTTAGAAATGCTTTAAGCGGGAAATCTTCCGGAATTGTTTTTTCCTGCGTTTTCAATGTATCGGCGTACAAACCGACAAGCAGAGCAATGTCTGCATGCATTTGAAGAGTCGGATCAAGCGGAATAATCGGATATTTGTCCAAAATCGGTTGCCAGAGTTTGATCGCTTTTTCAAATTCCGTTTGGGCTTCCACATATTTTTTGTCACGAACAAACGGCAATCCGGCTTCAATTGCCGTCGTTGCCTTGCCAATTGCCGGATCATGTTTCATCATCAACTCGACAAAACTACGAAGCGGAAGAGGTTCCGGTAACGGTTTGCTAAGATTTTGAAGCGTTTTGATATAATAAGCGTTTGAATCAATCATGTAATCCCGAATGTCAAACAACGGTCCAAGTTTCATAAATTCAATACCCATATTGATTCCGTCAAAACGTTGCGAAATAATTTGAAAATATTTTTCTACTTTCTCTAATTTTTCTTTCCGTTTTGTCTCGTCTTGTTCCGCCAATCCCTTTTCAAATTCCTTTTTGGCATATTCCAACGCCAGAATTACTTGTTCGGGATTGTTTTCCTGATTCAATTTATTGCGGATCATCGCGTCCATCGGAACCTTGTCCTCCGCAACATCGGAAAATATTTTATTATCGTTGTCTAAAATAATCACGAACTTTTCAACAATATCAATGATTTCCCGAATGAACTGTGCGTCTTCGGCAATATCCTCAAAACCCGGCAACCCGTATAACTCTTCCCATTTTTTCATTGCGTCAAGCCAACCTTTGATTGAATCGGCAATCCGACCGTCATAATAGGCGATTCGACCAAAATAGCGGAATTTTTGAGCCTCGTCTGCTTGTTGTGTTCGTTCAACCGCAACTTCACGCAACCGATATTCAAAATTGAGAATGTCACGGTAAAGATCAGACATTCGGGTTCGTTCTTTATGTCCATCAATTTCGGCGGTAATTGCCCGAGAACGACGTTTAGCGTCTTGTGAAACGTCCAACCCTTGTATTTCTTCCGAAAGAACTTTGGGAGTAAGCCGCAAAATTTCAAAAGCACGCTCCCGAACCTGTCCAACCTCTCCATCGGCTTTGTTAAGAATATCACGTTGATCTTCTTCCAAAAGCAGAATCGGTATTTTTTTCAGTTCCAATTGTTCATCGGAGTAAAGCGAATCCAAATCGGTTTGAAGTTGTTTTTTCCAATCCGGTTCGTTCTCATCCAGCCATTCACGAATAATTCGAAGTTCTTCATGCGGTAAAGAAGAATATTTACTTGGGCTTTCAAAAGCGGTTTCCAAAGCGTGGAGCAATGTACCTTGTTGACCTGGTGTGTCGGCGAGTTGTTTCCAACGGTCAATACAAAGATTCCGTTTCAAATCCGGCGCAAAAGCATTTAATTCGTTAAGAAGTTTCTTGGCCTCTTCACGAACAAGATCGGTCGTTTCCAATGTTGCCCGTCTTGCCTCGACACCGCGCCGCATCTGTAATGAACCATCTACGGGAATGGCGGTTGACAGGTCTTGCTTGGAAAATTCACGCCATTCCCTTTCCGCATTTTCCCATGCACGAATTGCCTCTTCACCGAAAATTCCGTCTTTACGTTTCCACTTTGCATAATTGAACAGATTCAATCGTGAATTGGAAAAGAACAGAAAATCGGATTCATTACCGATACTGACACCGCGCAAAACAAGGTCTTCACCCTGATGATACCAACGGCGGCCGAGAATCCAGTTATCGCGTTCAGAGGGGAGTTGGCAATTATGCCGTAACCCAAACTCTTCGTCTTCCCGAAGCAATCGGCGATATTGCTGATTTTCATCGGCAATCCCGATTTTTTGTGAAATAGTCCACCCCGTTGCTTTACACAATTTCGGAGCCTGACTATTAAATTCCACTCCGCGAGTTAAAAAGTCAATCCCGCGAATCACCCAGCGATAACGTTCTCGATAATCGTCAAATTCTGAGGAGGCGTTATAAGAGAGATTCCAGCCGAGAAATTCCCAAATGGTTGTAAAATGCGGTTCCAGAAATACGAGTTGGTTTGAGGTTGCAATGACATTATTCCAATCTTGACGTTTCTGATATTCCTGAGATCGATGCCAAAGCAACGCAATCGCCACTCCGCGCAAACCGAAAGTTGCTAATTTGATCGTATTGCTTGCCGGGTCAATGGCGCCAATCTGCGATTCGGTCAAACCTTCCTGATGCCGCATTTGGGCAAGAATCCCCCCCGCATCAAGCCGTGTATCACCGCCGCCGGGTTGAACAATAATTTTAGCCGGTCTGCCAACACGGTGTAACATGACCAAAACAAGAATAAGTGTAATAAGATAAACTATCTTCCAGATACGTGAAATTTTTTGCGTGTTCATGGGAATACGTTGATCATTGTGTGATCATTGAAAATGGACAATGAAAAATAAAACTATTCAACTATCATAACGAATACCAACAACGACTTCAACCATATTCAATCTTGTTCATTGAATTGGTTTTCAGGCTTCGTCATTATCCATCATTCAATCTCCTTTGTCAATCCGATATAAATTTTCCTAGCGTTCAGAGGGTGGTTGTTAAAATGGATAAAAATTTTAGGTCAATTATTGGCAGGGTAGGCGACCGTCCAGCGGACGGATCGCCTAAACTTCTTCAAATATCCCCATCAAATTTGTTTGTGTACACAACGTTCGTTACAGGCATTGGAACGAATACCACGGAAAAAAATTTATCGAAAACATCGACGACATTATTGGGAATCTCTAATAATCCAGGATTTACCGAACGTTAACGGCGTGGACTTGCCCCGCGTTGTTAGGCTTAACCAAAAAACACGGGGTA
>JAIROD010000399.1 GCA_031257725.1 Planctomycetaceae bacterium
GAGGTGAAAGGCGAAAAGGTGTAACGTCCGTTTGCCGGAACATTCAGTTGTCCCGTCCAACGTACCGAAAAGGAACGTTTATCAATTTGATCCGGTCCGGTCATTGCTTCAGCAAGCCACATCTGTTCCTGAACCGGTAAATCAC
The DNA here is from genome assembly GCA_031257725.1 of Planctomycetaceae bacterium. Classification (GTDB taxonomy): domain Bacteria; phylum Planctomycetota; class Planctomycetia; order Pirellulales; family Thermoguttaceae; genus WRKP01. The sequence goes on from JAIROD010000399.1 coordinate 146, forward strand.
GCCATGAGTTACGTTTGACCCACGTTTCCACTGAACGTGATTTATCACGCTCTGCCGATTGCGGATCAGCGGAACTGCCGCCAGCAGAGCTGCCGCGTTCCGGTTGCAAAAACGTTTGGCGTAATTGTCGAAACGAATTTTTCGTCTCTTCAGAACGTTGTTTCGGTTGAGCAAAAAGGGAGGAGGCGCTGAATGTTATCGTAACAAACAAAAATAAAAGAAGGAAACGCATGGTTTTAGCTCCAAATGAAAATGGGGTGAAAAATAAAGTTGTTAAGGAAAATAATTAAAACGGTTGGACGAAAAGTTACGGACAAATACAATGACACTCACATTCACACGTGAGCGGCCGCTGTTTACAGATTGCACAGCCGCAACGTCCTTCGTGGTCGATACTTTGCAAACAAAGACACTGACAATGTTCACACGTACAACCAACCGGACACGCAAAACATCGCGGGTTCTGAGTCAAACATCCGTCACAATTACAAACGCAATGCTCACACGTACAACCAACCGGACACACAAAACATCGCGGATTCTGATATTGACAACCGGAACAGTTACAATTTTCATCGCCGGTCGAACAACAACATCGGCAGGCAATCGTACATTGTGAAGAGTCATAATGGTTGCAGGTATGGCAATGATAATCGGGATCGTTGGGATCGGTTTCACTATTGGCAGAGGAAAAAGTTGCCGATAACGTGCTGCCGGTTGTCGAAAACGAAAGAGCGCGTGTACCGCTTTCAACATAAGCAACTTCATAAACCCAAATCGGCGAATCGGTTGCGGATTCTTCGTTGTCGGAAACAAGTGTTACAGAATCTTCTTCCTGAAAACCTTCCTGTTCGTAAGAAATATTGTATTGAGTATCAACACTGTATCGCGGCATCTCCATAACCGTTGGTTCGGCTTCAACCCGATACGTGTAATGATAAACCTTTTTGTTGTCCGGTCTTACATCAATTCGATCCAACTTTTTACTAACAAGCGTCCTGGTTTTCAAATCAACACGATCCGTTTTGGATGGCGTGGACTTGTTTTTATTTTTACCATGATCTGTCGCCTGTTGATTCACCGCATTATTAGCAACAGGCTTGCCAACATTTTTAGATGCAGAATTCGGTTGGGCGTTAAGCAAACCCACAAAAAGAACCCCAACTATGAGAGCAAAAGATAAAATAGCACGTCTCATTGTCAACCTCCTCACTGTAAGAAATTGTAGCAAAACAGAAATTGAACCGAAACATTCTCGGAACATTCACTGTATTTTCTGAAATCACCAAAGCCATGACAAGTCCCCCTACCCCAAAAAAATTAAAAAAAGTGAAAAATTTTTAATTTTTTTTATTTTACCTGTATCGGAATGATCATTTTTTTCTGTTTCCGGTGATTGGTTTGGATATTGAGTGAAATTAACCGGTTTGGCGTAAAATCGTTAAGTGTAATGAAAATCGTCGTTTGCGAACAAGGGGTAATCGGTTCTGCTCCGATTTTGACCGTACAAACTGCCGGAATTGATGTTGCGTAAAGAAGGCGTATTGGTTCGTTTCCTTCATTAAATATTGTAAAAGATTGTTCCGTAATATTTTCCCCGCCGGAAAAAATTAAAACTTTCGGCTCCACACGAAGCGGCGCATCAATTCGTGCGTGAAAACGGGTTTGAAACATTTTTCCGTTTGCTGTTATTTTTATCGTTTTCGTATAAGAACCGGTTACATCGGGAGCCGTAAAACGTAATTGAAACAACGATTTACTTTTCGCGGAAACAGACTTGGGCGATTCGAGAACTGTAACACAATCACATTCAATTTCAATTTTATCGACCTGCCAATCCTTGTCGGAAGCGTTGGTGATTTCAAGTGTAAAATCGTGAACGCTTTTTGATTCGACATAACCAAGATCACATTTTTCCGGCATCAAACCGGAAATTAATTCAACCGGATGAATCGGTTCTGCCGCTCCGTAACCATTTCGCCACACAAAATAAACGGCAATTATCAACAATAAAACTGAAATCAATAAAATAAAAATTCGTCTCATGGCTAACTGTGATTACATAAAAGTGACGATGCAGAAATTATATAAAATATAGCATTTTTTGATGATAGTTATTGGCAACTTTTTTTGAAACAGGCTATTTTGATGTATTGTTTATACTACAAACGGGTTTATAATAGGTCATTTTATTTTTTGCCTAACACGATGTATTGTGCTTAGCGAGCAAAAGAAAAAGTGTATTTTCTAGCCGTTTGTAGTCTATCTACCAGATACTTCTATTTCATAACCCTCAACCTTACTTTTTCCACTATATCGTTTAAATTGTAATGTTCCATTTTTATCTTTTGGCCATGTGTCGTATAATATTTTATCAACTGCAATTTTGTTACTTAAATCCGATAATTTTGATGCTCGGTAAACGCATTCACCAATAACTTTAGGTATTGGATTTTCTGGAAGCCCAATTGTTGTAACAATAGCGTCGCCATACCCCATTCCTATTCCTATCTTTAACGAAGGTAATTTGAGTTCAGTCTCAAGGAGAGGATTAATTATTTTGTCAACAGAATCTATACACTTTTGGGCTGCGAAATAAGAATGGTTTATATATTCTTTTACCTCGTTATCATCAGGGATATAAAATAATCCCAAAACACCATCACCGAGATATTCAATAACTTCTCCCTTTTCTTCTTTTATACATCTTGCAAGTACTGGCAATAATACAGATGTTTCGTAAAACACACGTTCAAACTTTTGTGGTCTTTTCTCATTTCCTTCTATTCGTAAAAGATGATCCGTCGAGTCTCGCATATCGGCAACCAAAGCAATAAAACGACCTACTTCAGGAATTTCGGTGTTTATTGAGGGATGACCAGGTATAGGAGTTTTTACAATACTTGCCCTCTTTTCAGTAGTAAGAGCCGAAGCATTTACAACTAATTTATCTTTACTTTGTTTAAAACGACTCAGGGCTTCCTGTAAACATTGTTTTGCAAGTTGCTTTAATTCTTCCAAAAATTGTTCATTCATCATATTTAGTATTATTCAATACAAAAATTAAAACCTTGTGAAAATAATAGAATCATTAATATAATACCTAATATAATCCACAAAAAAAATAGAACAAGAAAAAGGTTATGCCAAGTTGCCTTGCAGTCACGTATTAAACAAAGTTTCATGTGTTCAAAAGCAACTTCTTTTAATAATGTATCTTCATCTTGAGGTAATTTTTTATACATCATTTCAAAATCATTAGTGTATTTATTATTTTTAATCGTTCCTGGTTGAAAAAAATAACCGGTTCGTTCATTATCTCCCTTTATTTCAGGATTAAAACGCGATCGTATTCCCTTAATAAGTGAAACTATCGAAAGTAACCAGAACAGCAATATTACCACCATGAGAATATTTAAGCAGATGCAATTACAATTTAATATTTTTTGTGATAAAATAAGAAAATATTTTATTTGTGCTAAAGGAATTAAACAAATTCCTAAAAATATTTGATTTTTGACATCCAAACTACGAATTGTTCCTACGGTATCGGTTATTGCAGCATAAAGGAATGCTAATTTTTTATCTATTAAATTATCTGTCATATTAAGCTCACCTTTCTAAAAATATTAAAAAAATTACCTTTTGTAAAAAGTCGGTACTCATGGTATAGTTATAGAGCGTTGTTTCGTATAACCACGCACTTAACGCGTGAGATGCGACCATGAGACCCAATAAATAAACCAGAAAATTAACAATTTCACAAACCTTCATGGTGCAAGTAAAGCATCAAATATGATTACTCCTTCCTTATGTTTAGTCACTTTTAATAAAGATTCTATCTAAATATTATGAACATTCAAGACTTTACCCCTCAAAATTATCCCGACAATGTCCTGATGGGGAAATGCTAACTCATCGAATAATGTAGAAAAGAACTGAAAATAATCCCATTGATTGTAACTTTGGAAAAAAAAAATTCCAGAGGTCTTGAAAGTATCCCGTTCATTTTGTATGATATTTTTTCAGTATACATCATTTACGATTCATAGATTTAGTTTTTTGTAAATGACTCACCGTGTGAAGAACACTTGACCGCTATTAAAAATTTGTTATAACGATTGAAATGGTTCAAGAGAAAAAAGGAAACCATAAAAATTCCTTTTATTTTTCGATCATCGTCTAATTATTACACTTTTACTTTTTTGAGGCTTTCCATGAATTCGATTTTATTATCGCTTCGAAGTTTGGTTCTGTTCCTTTTCTGTTCGTTGATAATTACCGGCATGGTTCTTGCGTCTGGTCACAGTAATCAGAGCGGTAATCCACAGCCGCCTTCTCCACCGTGTACCAAGAAATGTTGTGTTGGTCCTGGCGGTAGTGGTCCCAGTGGTGGGGAAAATGGTTCTGGCGGATCTGGTAGTGGTTCTTGTGGTGGTACCTGTTTTGGTGGTGGTTTTGGAGGAATGAACAGTAGTCCGCCTCAGGCTGCATCATCTCCTTATCCAATCCATTTAATGAATGGTTCCGTTGTTGAAGAAGAAACGGATTTGTTTATTGATGGTCCGCTTGGCGGTTGGCGGCATCAACGTTCTTACAACAGCATGTTGGACACACGAACGTACAATAATCCGAATTACAATATTCAGGGGCGTCGGTGGACTGGCGGGGCTCAGTCAATTTATCTTCGGCGTTCCGGTAATACGATGGAATTGTTCCTAACGGCAACAAGTAAATATGTTTTCACCGATAATGATTCGGGTAAAGTCAATGGTACTTATACGGGATCAACGGAGTTTCACGCAACACTTACCAAATCCGTTGCGCTTACTTATCTTGTTTACACCTTAACGTTTCCAGAAACGGGTGAAGTTTATATTTTTCGGGAGAAAGACACGATGGAACCTTGCTGGGGTTTAAGTACTTATCAGAACGATATTATTCCTCTTGCGGAACGTACCAATCTGCATTATTTGACTCAGGGGCTTATTGGTGAAACTTATACTTACAATAATAATGGGAAGTTGGCACTTGTTGTTACGGCATCTCCTCAGTCTTATTTCATTCAATATTCGTACTATTCGACGGGTTATGTGAGCGGTTATCTTAAAAAAATCGAGGTGTATGATGGTTCTCCCGCAATTGCCGGTACAACGAAAATAGCCGAAGCGGAATATCTTTATGTTGATTATCAAGATGTATCGGATTATGTCGGAACGGATGGAGACTTAGCTCAGGTGCGTGTTTCCGAATTGTTGACCGACGGCGTAACGTGGGATCATAAATACACACAATACCGTTACTATCTTTATGATGGTCGCGGCTATTATCAGTTAGAAAGTGTTCTCGAACCGGAAGCGGTTGAACGAATTATTGCGGAGAATAGCGAAATCAATGTTCCCGAAGATATTTTTAATTATTACAGCAACAATTATGATTATTATGGCGGTCAAACGTTATCCGGCGGCAAAACAATTTCCGACTATTCATCGCGTGTTTTTCACTTATTACGATTATACAATTAATACAAATTCTAATATCAGTACGTCGTGGGGAACGGAAAATTTGTCAAGTAAATATGGCGGCAATGACCGTAGTGAAGTTCCAACCTATCCTTATCTTGGTTTGGTCAAATCGGAATCGGTGAATACCGGTTGTAATTCTTGCGGCGGTTCCAGCGGCGGATTAAAGTATGATTATTATTACATGACCCTTAATTCCATTCCTTCCGGTAATACATCGGGTGATCCGAATATTGTTGTGTATTTGACGATTGAGGATACGAAAAATTCTTCGGGAACGCCTGTTAAACGTACAATTTCCGGTTTGAATTGGCAGGGTGTTGAACTTCGTAAGGCAGTGATTGAAAATCCCAATCTTGCAACACTTAATGCTGTTTGTGTTTCAAAGAAGTTAAATGCTTATGGGAAGGTTCTTGAAGAACGTTCCTCTGAATCTCATGCGTTGGTTGATACGAATGCGGAATTGAAACAATTTTTGAATCCTTACAACGGCAGCAGTTGGTCGAATGATTCGGCGACTTTGGAATCATCAAAAGGGATTGTTAAAATTGCCGAATATAATGATACGCTTCAAAAAGTTACGGCTTACCGAGTTAAAATTGGTTCTAATGGTACCGCCTATTATGCCGGCGCGGCGGATTACAATGCTCAAGGTCATGTTGTTGCGGATTATGCTTATCCGACACAAACCACGAATCGGGACTCTTCTGATCGAATTACGACCATTTTCTCGTACACGTATTGGGAAGATAATTTCAAAAAATCGATTAAAACCGAAACGGCAACGAAACAACCTGTTCCGGTAACCCAAAATGGTAGTGGAGTTTCTTCTATTACGCACAAATATTACGATTCGTATGGAAATCTTCGCTGGACACGTGATGCACTTGGAGTTGTAGCATATTCTGCTTATCATCCGGTTACTCTTCAAAGGACGTTGACCGTGCGCGATGTTGATACCGGTTCTTTACCGGCAATTATTACGACAGATACCGATAATATCGTTGCATGGAGTGGAAATGTTCCCTTTTCCCGTGATATTTCTTTACCTACCGCCTTCAATCAAACGATTAGTACCGAATATGATAAACGCGGTCGCGTTTTTGCAACAACGAATCCAGCCGGAGTTGTTAATTATACGGTTTCTGATGTCAAAAAAACGATCCAATTTTTAGCATGGGATGAAACCGTATCCCAACCGCTTTTACCGATTAACGTAATTGAACGAAATGCTGCGGGTAAAATTTTGGAATCGTACCAATTACCGCCGACGGCTGTTACTGTTGCGAATAACAAACCAAACGGTGTTTCGGCAAGTGCAGCAAAAATTACCTGGACGAAATACACTTATACTTCCAGCGGTTTATTACAACATGTTGACCGTTATCACGTTATTCCTGCAAGCGGAACGGGAACGCTTGGAACAAACTTTTACCGGACAACTTCTATTTACGATACACAAGGACGGCAAGCGGCGACTGTTCAATTTGCTCAAACGGGAAAGTGGCAAGTCGATTACAGAATTTATGACTGGCGTGATCGTGTTACGGAAGTCAAACGCGGCGTGGCAATGAATCCGCCGGTTTGGGGTGATTTATCAGGGGCAACTTGGCTTAAAACCGTTTCAAAAACAATCTATGACGGTGAACATATTGATAAATCGTTGTCCTTTTTCGATACAGGGACAAACGATTACACCGGTACAAAATACTATTATGATCAATGGGAACGAGTTCGTTCAACTTCGTCTTTCGCGGTAATTAACGGTACGGAAACACCGCTTGCACCTTTTACGGTACAAGATTATGATTGGTCAGGAAATGTTATAGATGTTGCGCAATTTGAAACAGAACCTGATTGGAATAATATAGTAACAACCCCGAATTTTGCAGCAACTACAACCGGTAAATTTTCACATAATCGGAGTTCGTATGATATTCACGGACAACTTTGGAAAACCGGTATTTTTAATAATATTTCCAATTCTTTTGACGAAACCACCTACAAACATGATCTTGCCGGTCAACGTATTTCGATAACAAATGATAACACGACAATTGAAACCGCTTACGATGCACTGGGACGCGTTTATGAAACAAAAATGAAAAGTGGTACAGTTGTTAAAACGATTCAACGTCAAGA
>JAIROD010000498.1 GCA_031257725.1 Planctomycetaceae bacterium
CTTCATACATTATTGAGAGTACGCTTGGCAAATTATGTACAGAAAAGAAATCGGAAATTGGATTGGACAATGAGGAATTATTTGTCTGGATAGAATCGAACGGAAAAGCGAACAATAAATCAAACGGTAAATCAAACGGTAAATCAAACGGTAAATCAAACGGTAAAAAACAAAAAAATATTACAACAAATCCGATCCTTGAAAAGTTGGACGCATACCGTCAATGGCTTTTATCTCTTTCGGTTTGCGATCCGGCTTGCGGCAGCGGAGCGTTTTTGAATGCGGCGTTGGATTTTTTGAAAACGGAACATTTTTTTATTGACAAAATAACCGCACAAATTTTCGGTCATTCAATTGTTTTTTCCGAATATGATCAACCAATTTTAGAAAATAATCTTTACGGCGTTGATGTCAACGAGGAGAGTGTTGAAATTACAAAATTAGCGTTATGGTTACGCACGGCAAAACCGAATCGGAAACTCAATTTTCTCGATGCGAATATCAAATGCGGCAACTCATTAATTTCCGATCCAACAATTGATCCCGATAAAGCATTCGACTGGCACAAAGAATTTCCACACATCTTTGAAAAGGGCGGTTTCGATGTCGTGGTTGGCAATCCGCCGTATGTTGATTCGGAAACAATGGTCAAATTCAAACCGAAAGAACGCCAGATATTATCGAAACTTTATTCATCAGCAGCAGGAAACTGGGACTTATTTGTAATATTTATTGAAAGAGCAACACAACTTGCCGGGAAGCAGGGAATGGTTTCGATGATCGTTCCCAATAAACTTATTGCATCAAAATATGCGGTTGGTATTCGTCAATTATTAGCCGGTAAAAATTTACTGAATATTACGGATTATTCCAAAGTAAAAGTTTTTGAAGAGGCGGATGTTTATCCGTGTGTATTTGTTCTCGAAAATGACAATACTTGCGGTAATGTGAGAGTCTGCCGGATGAGTTCGCCGGAGAATATTTGTTGTACAAATATTGTTGATTTGCAACTCTTAAAGAACGAATCCTACTGGGACAAGTTTTTTGTGTCAACACAGGAAAGTTTATTGCTTCAAAAAATATCTCAATTTACAAAATTACGAAAATATTTACCTGATATTTATGGTGCTGCCACTGTTGCGGAAGCCTATCTTATGAAGGAAAAAATTATCGAATACGATCATCAAAGTCAACCTTATAAACGTCTCGTGAATACCGGTACAATTGATCGATACATAAGTTTGTGGAATTATCGCAAAACGCACTACATCAAAGACCAATATACGGCACCGGTTATTTCCGATGAAGCCGTTAAAACAATTAATATAATCCGGTATAAACAGTCTGCCTCTCCAAAGATTATTGTTGCAGGAATGTCTTTGTCACCGGAAGCGTTCTATGACAAGGGCGAATACATTGCCGGAAAATCGACAACAATTATTCAGGGAAAAGAAAAGATATTAAAGTTTGTATTAACGATTCTGAACAGTAAACTTATTTCATTCTGGTTTTCTAACTCATTCAGCTCAATAGCAATGTCGGGCGGTTATGCCAATATTGGAGTCAATGAGTTGTCAATGGTTCCGATTTGCGATACACCGCATAAACAACCTTTTATCAAACTCGCTGACCGGATACAATCGTTACATGAAAAAATAAAATCGTTACGTCAATCTTTTCTTGAACGTTTAACAGATAATTTTGATAACGTGAAAATTACCAGACGGCTTGCTCAATTTGATCAATTGGAATTTAAACGGATTCTTACAGAATTGAAAAAACAAAAAATTATAATTTCCTTGAATAAACAATCTGAATGGAAATATTGTTTCACAAATTGTCAAATTCAATGCCGCAACATCACAAAACAAATTGCAGAAACGGATCAGCAAATCAATCAATTAGTGTACGAATTATATGGATTAACCGATGAAGAGATTAAAATTATTGAAGGATAAAGATAAACAAGAAGACATGATGCCGTTAACGAAATTAAAATGCGGGGTGAACTCCGTCTTAAACTAAATCAAACGCGGGGGTACCCCCTGCCGTTAACTGAGTAAATTTGTTCAATGAAACCGATTCGAATTTTATACCTTATTGATGATCTTTGGTCGAGTCGCGGCGGAAGTGAGCAACATTTACTTTGGTTGCTGAAAAATATTCCTGATTCGGAATTTGACAAACATTTCGTGATTTTTTCCACACTTTGGCATCGGGAACCGGAAATTCTTGAACATCAACCTCTTGTTCTTGGAGAACGTTACGGAGCAAGTTGTTGGTCATGGTTGCGTCGAATTTTTGTTCTTGCCCGATTGATTCGTGAGCGGAATATCAATATCATTCAGGCATTCAGTCCTATGGGTGAAATTGCAGCGGTCATTGCGGTTCGTTTATCCTTTTGCGGGCAGGTAATCGGCAACCGCCGCGATTGCGGTTATGACAGACGTTTCAAATATCGTGTGATTAACCGTTTGAGCCGTTTTTTCCGTACAAAATATATTGCCAATAGCGAAGCGGCACGTCAGGCGGCATTTCGGAATGACCGAACGCCGTTGGAATCAATTACCGTTATCAGAAATCCGGTTGCCGCAGACCGTATTCAAAAAGGACTTCTTAACCCGTTGAAACGTGAAGAACTTCCTATTCCCGAAAAAGCACGGCAAGGGAAAATAATTGGTATGGTTGCTTCGGTGCGTCCCATCAAAGATTATACCTCGTTACTTCACGCTGCAAAAATTATTCTCGAAAAAATTCCCGATGCGTGGTTTCTTTGTGTTGGCGAACCGTTGGAGGATCATCAAAAAGAATTGCAGCATCTTGCCGATGAGTTGAGTATTTCTGAACGAATAATCTGGTACGGAGGAATCGATAATCCATTGACGATTATTCCTAATTTCGATGTTGCGGTGCTTTCGAGTCATTCGGAAAGTTTTTCCAACAGTGTTTTGGAATATGCGGTTGCGGAACGTCCGATTGTGGTTTCTGATGTTGGCGGACTGGGAGAGATTGTCGAAAACAACCAAACCGGTTTTGTTGTCCCGCCGCAAAACCCGCAGGCATTGGCAGATAAAATTCTTTACTTTCTCGAAAATCCCGAATTGGCAAAATCATTTGGAAAAAAAGCCAAAGAATTAGTGTTTGAAAAATATGATGAGAAAAAAATTCTCGACCAATATCTTGGATATTATAGGGGGTTAGGGAGAAATTAGGGGAAAGCAGGCAATGGTAGGCGGGAACGAGGCGCAACTTGCTGCTTGTAATTGATTTTGTTTTCTTGTATATTATTGCGGTTGGTTATGATTTTGGGCAATCGTTTATTTTTTAACAATTTATTTTAGGAGAATTCCATGAGAATTTTGACGAATGTTTTGGTGTTGTTTCTTGTTCTGACCGCCGTTCGTGTTTTCGGACAAGAAACATTTGCTCCGTTGATTACCGATAACACGGTTCTCTTCGTTCATCTTGATTTGCGAAAAGTCGAACTTGATACGATAAAATCGCAAACAGAAAAAATTGGTGAAGACTTGTTGAAACAACTTCACTTCGACGAAAAATCGTTCAAAGCGACCAGCCGCGAATTAAAAAAAGAAATCAACAAACTGGACGAAATGATTCGTCCGCCGTATGAAACAATTACGAAAAAACTCGGTATTCGGGAATTGGCATTTATTGTTGATTTTAATTCTGCGGAAGATATTAACAATGCTGTTTTGGCGGCTCCATGGAAAGATAAAACGGAAGACGATCTAAAAACGTTACATTCATTTTTCCGTGTTCTGGGGCGTGATGTTCCGTTGATTCCGTCCGGTGATTTTCTATTCCTTCCGGTTCTTCCAGCCGGTAATTTTGAGGATGATGTTAGCAGACTTGCATTTATTGCATGGTTGCAAACGATTACACCGTCAAAGGATTCACAGATTCAGCAGGGCTTGAAGATTTTGGGACAAGATGAAATTAAAATTGTTGCCGCATTGCCTGAAAAACTCAAAGCGCAAATCGCACAGCTTCCTCTTCCTTCAAACGATATGCCGAAAGAAATTCAAGGACTTTTGATGTTTGCCCTGCAAAAAATCGAATGGGCTGCCGCATCATTTCCGATTAACGCTTTATTTTCAAACGAAAAAATAAACGATGTTCTTTTGACGGTTAAGACGGCAAAACGAACCGATGCCGTTCAACTTCGCAGTTTGATGGAAAACGCGATTGAATTTGGACTAAACGCCGCCAAATTTTCCGCCCAACAACACGAAAATGATGTTCAATTGCCGCCGCTTTTTTTCGAGTTTATGAAAGGAGTGATGCGGACATTACTTCCTGATGTGGAAGGCGATAAACTTATTTTCCGATTGAAAGGTGAAGGAATTGCCGCGAAACAAGGATTCGCGGTTTCCGGCGCAATTGCTGTTTCGTTATTACTTCCTGCGGTTCAGGCGGCACGTAAAGCGGCAAAACGGATGCAAGCGGCAAGACAGATGTCGTGTCTCAACAAACTCAAAATGATTCTTATTGCGTTCCATAATTATCACGATGTCTATTCTGCCTTTCCGCCGCTTTATACGGTGGACAAGGACGGGAAACCGTTACACAGTTGGCGTGTACTGATTTTGCCGTTTTTGGAACAATCCGTTCTGTATCAAAAAATCCGGCTTGATGAATCGTGGGACAGTGAATACAACAAGCAATTTCATAACATTGTTATTGATGTTTATCGTTGCCCTGATAATCCTTTGGCAAACAAACCCGGTTCGTGTTGTTATTCGGCGATTGCCGGAGAAGTTCTTCGTCCGGCGAAAAAAGCCGGAATGAAAACGGGTGAAACATTGGCATGGATTACCGATGGAACCAGTAATACGCTTGCGGTTGTCGAGGTGAAGCAACCGTTTTGCTGGATGGATCCGAATGCAGACATTACGTTGGATGAATTGGTGAAAGGAATCAACACGAAAGAAGGACGTGTCGGCAGTTTTCATCCCAACGGCATCAACGCGGTACTCTTTGACGGTGCTGTGAGATTTATATCCGACAATTGTTCAAAAGAAACGTTAAAAGCATTGGGAACTTGTAGAGGTCGTGAAAATGTTACGCAAAGCCAGTTAAACATGGACTGAAACGTTTAGATACTTTACATGATTTCCATTTTTTTGAAACGATTTACGTTGTTTGATCATTGTTCTTTCGATACGGGTATTGACCCGATGATTTCATCATGTACGCTCAAAATGTCCTAAACATTTTGTGATAATATTTATTTTTTGTTGTTTTATTTTTTTTGTTTCAAATGTTCCAGACGAAAGTATTAGCGATTATCCTTGCCGGCGGTCGTGGGGCGAGGTTGGAGCCGTTGACGCGGGATCGGGCAAAGCCGGCAGTTCCGTTTGGCGGAGCTTACCGGATTATTGATTTTACGCTTTCAAATTGTTACAACAGCAGTTTCCGCAAAATTTTATTGTTGACGCAATACAAGGCGATGAGTCTTGACCGTCATATTTCTATGGGGTGGTATCGTTATTTCTGCCGTGAGATGGGGGAATACGTTGATCTTGTTCCGCCGCAACAATATGTGGATGAAAGTTGGTATCTTGGAACCGCCGATGCGGTGTACCAAAATATTTTCGCCATTGAAAATGAACAACCTCAATATGTAATCATTTTAGGCGGCGATCATATTTACAAGATGAATTACGCCAAGATGTTGAATTTCCACATTGAAAGCAAGGCGGATGCAACGGTGGCGGCAATTCCTGTTGCGCCGGAAATTGCGGCGGGACAGTTTGGGGTGATGGAAGTCGATCGGGAATTTCGAATCGTCGGCTTCGAGGAAAAACCGGAACATCCCAAATTGATTCCCGGTCAACACGATCGTTGTCTTGGTTCGATGGGCATTTACATTTTCAACGCAAAATTTTTGTACGATGAATTATGCCGTGATGCGGTTCATAAGGAAAGCAAACATGATTTTGGAACGAATATTATTCCGTCGTTAATCGGCAGTCATCGGATTTTCGCTTATTCTTTTACGGACGAAAATCGAAAGACGGAGGCGTATTGGCGTGATGTTGGGACGTTGGATGCTTTTTACGATGCGAGTATGGATTTGGTGAGTGTTGATCCGCATTTGAATCTTTACGATGAAGATTGGCCTATTTACACGTTCCATCCCAATTTACCGCCGCCGAAATTTGTTTTTGCCGATGGCGACCGCACCGGATTGGCGATTGACAGTATTGTTTGTCCCGGCAGTATTGTTTCCGGCGGAGTGGTTGCGAAATCAATTCTTGGACATGGTTGCCGGATCAACAGTTTTTCCCGCGTGGATCATTCGATTTTGTTTCCCAACGTCAATGTCGGACGCGGGGCAAAAATTCAAAATGCGATTATCGATAAAGACGTGAATATTCCGCCGGACGAACAAATCGGTTACGATCACGACTGTGACCGCCGCCGCGGATTTACTGTTACTGAAAATGGAATTACGGTTGTTGCGAAATTAGTCGGTCCCGCTCACTTCACTTGAAAACACCGGAATAGATACTATACAGTCAACGGGTAGAAATTGGTTGTTTTATTTGAAACCTTCCTAAGGCGGGGTATCAAAAGGTAGGCAATGTTTCGCCGAAACATTGCGTCGGCGATAGCCGACTTGCCCCTGTGTGCGGACGGAAATGAGAAAACCGAGTCAACTGGTGGTAACTGTCTATTTTATAATCAATCAGTTTTCTAATCATTCATGTACAAATTGCATTTGGTTTGAATGATTCTATTGTCTAATCCCGCAGGGATGACACTTTATTAACCGTATGCTTTAGCTTACGGCAACAACTCGCCGCACCTTAAGTCCCGGCAGGGACGACACTTTTAAAATGTTGTCCGAACGATGATTGATGGGACTATGGTGATTTTAAAACTCTTCGTTCAGACAATTAAAAATTTCCAAACAGTAATCGAATATATTTATCCAATAAAGTGTCGTCCCTGCGGGACTTTGTGGTGTGTTTGCCTTATCCGTATGCTAAAGCATACGGTTAATAAAGTGTCGTCCTTGCAGGACTAATAAAAATTAAAATAGAC
>JAIROD010000537.1 GCA_031257725.1 Planctomycetaceae bacterium
CCAATCAATCCGCGTTCCGCATCAAGGTGATGCGGCGGAACTTTTTCCAACACCGAAAGATCAACCGGCGCAGAAAAATTCGGCTTACGGGGAAACTTCTTCGATTTTTTCTCAGAAACTTCAGACACGTGTTTTAGCTAATAGTTAATAGTTAATAGTTAATAGTTAATATACCGCAAACGGTATGATATTGGTTGTTTTGTTTGATTCAAGAGGTAGGCGACCGTAGGTGAAAACCGTAGGTGAAAACCGTAGGTGAAAACCTTTCGCCGAAGGGTTTTAAATAATGCACCCACAGTCGCAACGGTTGGTTTGTTATTCGGGTTGTACGCGGTTGGTTTTTAATTTCCATCTGCAAACAGGGGCAATGTCGGCGAGTACGCCGACGCAATGTTTCGGCGAAACATTGCCTACCCTTTGATGTCCTATTTTAGGGTAGGCGACCTTTTGATACCACACTTTGGGAAGG
Organism: Planctomycetaceae bacterium; assembly: GCA_031257725.1. Lineage (GTDB taxonomy): Bacteria > Planctomycetota > Planctomycetia > Pirellulales > Thermoguttaceae > WRKP01. Next base: position 470 of record JAIROD010000537.1, read on the forward strand.
TTTCAAATAAAACAACCAAGTTTCTACGTAATTGTCTATTTTGTTTTAACCTTTTTTTAACACGAAATACACGAAACACACGAAAAATACAAAAAAGATTTCTGTTGTCCTTTTCGTATAATTTGTAATATATCAGTGAAATATTTTTTTTTAACTATTCAGTCGTTTCCTCCGAATGCCCCCCCCTAGCCCCTCCGAAGGAGGGGAATAATTCCCCGCCTTCGGAGGGGCAGGGGGGGTAAAAAATAAACTTCAATCTCCGAAAAATTCCACTGATATATTACTATAATTTTTGTGTGTTTCGTGAAATTTCGTGTATTTTGTGTTTAAAATAGACAGTTACGTTTCTACCTGTTGACTGAATAGTTATCATTTTTTATCGTTTCCAGAGTAATCCGAGTGAGGCGGTGTGGGTATTGGAATTTTTGCCGAGTGTTGTGTTGTAATCAAGGAAAAGAAGCGCGGTTCGGATTGGGTTAAGACTGATGTTGCCGCCAAAACCAAGATCAAACATGTTGCTTCCAAGATTGACGCTATCAACCCGAAACGGTGTGCTTGCCGGATGTTGAAAACGATGATTGGCGGCGGCGGTGTTGTCTCCGGTCAGTTTCAAACCGTACATAAAACGTCCGTTCAACTCAATACGCCGGAATACGTAATCACCGGTAATTCCAAGCCGAAACATTGTTCGCGTCAACGATGTTTTGTCATACGCAAGGGTCACCCCTTGAAATCCGTTTTCGGTATTTTCGGTAAAAGCATCTTGGGTGAGACGTTCCAGGTCAAAACCTAAGATTGGTTTTACAAGAAATCGTTCTGAAATATCAACCGGACGGATAAAATATAACGCAGCGGAAATCGAATCGCCCTCCGTTTTTCCTGAAACAGGAATCGGAGTATAAGGAATAATTTGAACATTCCGGTCAATGTCATAATTCTGTAGTCCGTAACCGATGTAACCGCGAAGTTGAAGATTACGCGCAAAAAGATTCATACCGCCGTAAAAACCAATTTGAAAATCATTCAAATCAACTTTGTCCAATGATTGTTTGTATTGTCCGGCGGAATAACCGAATGAAATACCGAAAAGCGATTCCCTCGACGAAGTTGGCAACGCCATTCCCGCATAAAATCCGCCGCGACTGCCATGACCGCCGGGAGCATTGCCGTCCGCATCCAATTTGGTGTAATTATAATAGATGTCCGCCCAAAGATCATGGGCAAAACGCCATTTCGGTAAATATCGTTTAGGTAAATATTGTTTGGGTAAATTCCAGTTCGGTTTTTTAAAGAAATTTTGTCCGCGTATCGTTTGGGTTTCGCCGTCATTCGATGTTGTCTGGTTCCATGATGTCCGGTTATTTTCCAACGCCAACGGTAAACGGTGAAAACCGATGTTGGCCATTGGAACACGCCATGGTGATGAAAGAGCGAAAAGCAAGGTATTTTCACGGGTTGCACCGGAAAGATTGTCTAAACTTTGCTGGTAATCGCGGTCGTTTCCGATTTGCATTAACGCATCGAAAACCGTGCGTTGGTCTTCATTGATATTGCCGTCGTTGAGCAGACGATCAATTAAACTGCCGAGATTTCTTTGGTTGGAGGAATTAACGTAATCGATTAGGTCGGCGGACTTGGTTATTTCAACCAGAAGTCCGTTTTCGTCGTCAAGACGGGTTTGATTGAGTTTGAAAAACAAAGAATCCGCCAGTGTCAATTCCGCAAACACCGAATCGGCGGAACCCTGAATAATCCTGAATGTTTGGGTTCTGCCGTTATAGTTGGAGCCGTCGGTAACTTCCAGAATCACACCATTTTCCATTGTAACTTTTCCATCGGTAACAATAGAACCGGTTCCGCCGGAATCAATACTCAATTCAATCACGGCTCCTTCCTGTAACCAAACGGCGTGATCACCGAAATCAAGGATGCCGCTGCTATCGAGTTTTACTTTGGAATCTTTTTTGAATGTTGCATCGGCGTCGTAATATCCCATTCCGTCAAGCGAACTGTCTGTTCCGAAAACAAGCGATTTTGCTTTGATTCCGCCGGTCGAATTTTTGTTGCTCACTCCCACGCCGATAAAATCCAATGTTTTTCCTTCGGCAATAAGGGCGGAATTGGCGGTGATTTCGAGATAACGGTTGTCACCGGTAAAAGTTAAACCGCCGTTGTTGTTACCGCTGCTGGAAAGGTTCAGGATACTTGACGATGCCAGTTTAAGACCGTTCACTTCTAAAAGTCCTGTTCCGGTATTTTCAAAATTAATTGTTGTTAATTGGAGCAATCCGGTTGCCGACAAGGTTCCTGAATTTCGGATCAGTTGTTGTTGAGAATTTTCAGCCGTATCGGTTCCTGAAAGATGGATATTTTCGGCGGTCATTTTGGAACCGGTCTCAAAGTTAGAAGTATCGCCAAGAGCAATAGAAAGAGTCGAATTGTCTCCGGCAGTTGCCAATGTTGATCCGTTTTTCAATTCCAAACCTCCGAAAAACAAACCGTTATAATAATAGTATCCGAAATAAGTCATATTGGACGAGCTTTCCCCTTTTAACTGTAAGACGCTCTCGGATTCAACGGTTGTTTTTCCTGTGGTCTGCAATCCGTAGTCCACTGTAACAAGCGATTCCTTATTGCTTTCGGGACTCATCACGACAAAATCTCCGATAATTGTGAGATTTTGGGCAATCGTGGTGTGGTTGTTGACACGCAATTCTTTGGCGAAAATTTCCGATTGCATGATAAGATTGTTCGTTCCTTCAACCGGTTCACCGCCGCCTAACAGTGTAATCGTTCCGAGTGCGGTATAAGGGTTGTTTTCGTCGAATTTACTGACGATGGTCGAATTGGTTCCGCCGGTGTAATTTCCGATTACGGTAAAACTTTCCGAAACATTAAGCGATGTTCCCGAACCTTCCACAATCAACGATTGAAGGTTCAGTTCTTCACCGCTTTTCATAATAATTTCCAATGTACCGTTCACAACCAATTCTTTGACCTTTTCCAATACGGAGTTTCCGCCGCCGGTTAAATCAATCGTACTTTTCAGACTATTTCCAGTCTGATCAAGATTTTCCGACGCATTAAAGACAAGAACATTGGCTTCGATTTTGTTGCCGGAGTTGCCTAAAAACGTGGATGCGCCGTCAAATAGGACGTTTTGCGCGGACGTAACCTGCCCGCTGATTTGGGAACCTTCCTGAAAACGGATTGTTTTTTCCGCAACAATATTTCCTAAACTGTTTACCACGCCGAGATCAAGTCCTTCAATATCTTCACCGAGCGGTTCAATATTCAACACACCGGCAGCGATAGATAAGCTTCCGGTGTTAGTGATTTCGAGTATTCCCTTGTTGCCGTATTTGTCGGAATCGGTAAGCGTTTGGGGGTTGGAATTGGAAATCGAAAAAGTTGTTCCTTCGCCGATTTCCAAATCCGCAGCAACAGCATTGGAAACCGCCGCCATAAAACAAACGAACAAGATAAAACAAACAACAAAAAAGAATCGTATTATCATCATCAATAATCCGTGTGCCGTCTATCAATTACGGCGTTCTATGTTCTATAAAACCACATTAAACGAATCCGGCTATTTTACGATACAGTATTTCCGGTTCTTGATGAAGCATACGAAAAAACCGAAATCGGTTCAAGAGTAATTTATTATTTTTTTTCCCTGTGCCGTGCGGGAAGGGGCATTAGGGACAAAAATTTACTTTAAAGATTATTAGACATTTTCTCTAACCCTACTCGAACATCGAAACTATGGCAAAAACGGTAACTATTCCGTCATGCATGGGACTATTAAGTAAAATACTTTATTAACCGTATGCTTTAATCTTACGGGTGAGACGGTTATACACAATCAAGTCCCGCAGGGACGATACTTGAAAACGGTCACTATGTTCAAGTGTTGTCCCATGCGGGACTTTTTAGTAAAGGTAGTAAGTGGTTTTCTTTTACCGTAAGCTAAAGCATACGGTTAAGAAAGTATTTTACTTAATAGTCCTTGCAGGACTTGCCGGATCAAAGGTCAAAACTGCAAAAACGATAAGATATACTCATTACACTTGAAAATTCGGTTTTCGTTTTTTTGTGAAGGACATAATTTGCTTGAAATCCTACGTAGAGACGCAATGCATTGCGTCTCTACAAAACCGAATTGTAAAGAGTGAAAAGTATAAAAAAAATAATTCGTTACCGTAGATGGCAATGAAAATTTTCGGAAGATGACCTTTAATCGACGAAAATTCCGGTAGCATACCAGATATTGTTAGAACCGAGAATCATATCGTAACCGTAATACGCATGTTTTTTTCGTGCGGCTGACCAA
>JAIROD010000548.1 GCA_031257725.1 Planctomycetaceae bacterium
ATTTGACCATTCCAGCCGAAACGAAAGGTATTCGGACGGAAACCGGATTAGGAACGCAGACAATGGTCTGATTTGTTGTTGCGGTTTCTGGTGATACCGAAGTTTGGGCGGATGATTGAGCGGACGTTACAGATGTTACCGTAACATTTCCCGCCGATGTTACCGAAGACGTTTCGACGTAACTGTCTATTTTAAACACGAAACACACTAAATTTCACGAAACACACTAAAAATTACATAAAAATCCTTTTCATGAAATTTTGTGAAATTTCGTGTGTTTCGTGTATTTCGTGTTAAAAAAATTAAAACAAAATAGACCGTTACCTCTTGTTTACTGACTTGATGATAAATAATTAGGATTGCTACTGAAGAATAGTTACATTGATTTAACCTTTTCTGAAAATTTCCAGCAAAGTTTCCATCCGTAAAATTGTTTCTTTTAGTTGCGGAGTTTTTAACTTTTCCGGTAACTCATTGAGTTTGAGGATTTCATTTTCCAGTAATTTTTTGGCTTCGCTGTTTCGACGGAATTTGGTAAGAGATTCCGCTTGATTTATTGACCAATGGGCGTGATAGATATAAAAATTGGGAATATCGGAACAATCTCTTAACAATATTTCCAGATCGTTGGAACGTTGGACGGCAAGGGCAAGTTTTTCTTCGTGTTTTTCGTTATCGTATAAAAAGTCGAACAACAAGGAGTAGAAACTGTCCAAAGAACGTTGGGTCGCAATTAGTTTATCAATATTTTTTGTTATAGACGAAATTGAATCTGTTTCGGATTGTTGCGATATTTTTTGAATAATCTGTCGGAGCAATTTTTCTGCGTCTTCAGAATTTCCAGAGTAATGTAATGTTTCGGCAAGCCGGTTATACCATGAGCCGCATAAAATAATGTAATCAGAGATTTCAGGATATTTTACAATCGCGTTTTCAAAATCTTTTATTCGTAACCGGCATAATTCGATTTGGTCTTGTAATTTATCTTCATCGGCTAGAATTTCGTATAATAATATTGTCGCTTCGTCCTGCCGTCCCTGAAACGCCATATCTTCCGGTGCTCTTTTCACAATACTTTCAAAAATCCGAATCGCCTCCTGAATATTTGTCTCCGCAATATCGAACCGTTTTTCCATACGGTGTACTTCACTTTGTTTGAACTGAATCAATGCTTGCAAAAATTCTTTGGTGATACCAAAATCATCAGGATAATCTTTTTTCAATGTTGTAATGAGATTCAATGCTGTTTTGAGTTCAAGGTTGGATTCGTTGATACGTTGGCGTAATTGTTCTGCGAGTTTATTGAGTTCGTTTAGTTGATCTTTTGACGGTTTCGCAACGTTTGATTTCTTGAAAGAGTCGGAACGGTTTTTTCCTTCCTGTTCAATATTTTTTGCTTCTTCGAGATGTAGTGCGGCGATAGCGAGCGAGGTTTGGGCGGTTCCGAATAAAAATTCTTCAGGTTCTTTTTCCTGTAACCGTTGCCGCACTTCAAGCGATTCACGATAATTTTTTTCAGCGTTTAGAAATGCTTCGGACGCTTGAATTGTATTGGGAACGCTTCGGGCAAGATGTTCGCCGAGATTATGTAATATTCGTGCGAAATTACGTTGATATTCGGGATTGTCAGGATACTGATTAGCCAGTTGCCGGCTGATATTCAACGCTTTTGAATTGACTTCATTGATCATTTTCGGATCAAATTCGATCATTTGGTAATACACGCCCAAATCTTTGTAACATTTTGCAAGCAGGTCGAGATATTGCGGATTTTGCGGTTGTTTGGCGGTGAGCCGGATACCGATATTGATGGCGCGTTGAAAGTAGTCGGCAACATCCAGCCGATTTCCGAAACGAGTTTCAATTCCGGCAATATCGAACAAGGCATGCATTTGTTCAAAGAGAACTTGCGGATCATCGGATTTTTGCGCAACAAAAATTTCATAATATTCTTTTGCGGAATCAAGTAATTTTCGTTGCAACGGCATCAATCCAAGATTTTTCAGCGATTCATCTTTGGCAAAGTCGGTGAGGAACTGATTGACAACTTCACGTGCATTTTGAAAATTTGCTTCGGCGCGTTGACGTTCGGATTCGGTTTTGAGATATTGTGCGTTAATGAGATAGCCGTACAAAACGGACGCGCTGAGAAACGCAACAAGCAGAGCGGCGGCAACCCATTTCATTGCTTTCCCTCTTCGGCGAGAGGCAAGCCGTTTTTCGACTTCACGCCGACGATTGTGTAACTCTTCCGTTGTGATCAACGGATGAGTGGTCATCAGATCAATTTGTGAGGCGGCGAGGGCAAGGTCGCCGGTTAAGAGGGTTAAGTTGAAAAGTTGCCGGCGTGCTTCGAGTTCACCGGAAAGCGCGGAATGGACGGTTGCGTGAAGCGGATCGGTGAACGAGTTTTGATGTTGCGCACCGTTTTTTCGCAACACATTTTCTCCGTCCAACGCCCTATTGACTTGATGGAAGGTATCGGCAATTTCGATAAGCCGAAGAGTTTGCGGATGTAATAATTTTTTGTTATTTTTCTGTGCGGATTTAATTTCGTCGGCAACATCGGCAAGCGATTTCCATGCGGTAATTCCACGTTGTGCGGCTTCGGCGTGATGTTGGTAACGTTTAATCGCGTCCACAAATTCACTTCCATCGGCATAACGTTTTTGGGGATCGGGCGACATTGCCTGCATTGCGATGACGGACAATTCATCGGGAATGAATCGTTCCGGGGCGCGTAATTTCGGCGGACAGACAACGCCGCGAATAGCGCGTAACATGGGACCGACTTCGACAAACCCGTTAGACAAATCATGCAGTGCCATGTCGGAATGTTCAAGATGTTCGGAATTTCCGGCATCGCCGTTTTTAACCGCAACATGATTACCGGCAATATTTTTGTTCGTATTATTATTATTATTATTATTATTATTATTATTATTATTATTATTATTATTATTCGCAATATTTTTATTTATAACATTATTGACAACAGCATAAGGCGGATGTTGTGTCAATATTTCATACAATAATGCTCCGAGCAAAAAGACATCGCTGGCGGTACTGAACAGACTGATATTTCCGGTAGCCATTTCGGGCGACCAATAGAGCGGCGTACCGGCAACTCCGCTAACTTCACTGATATGCGGACAATAATCATCATTGGGCGGTTGCGGCGCAACACTAACGGCAAGCCCCCAATCAATCACGTAAACTTCATCGAAGGCATCGTTGATGACAACGTTATCGGGTTTGAGATCGCGGTGAATGAGTTGATGCCGACGGTGTGCGTAGGCGATTGCCAGCCCGACTTCGAGTAGGATTCGGAGGTTATCGTCAAGCGAACGTTGGGACATGGAATCCGACCAACGGCTGCCGTCCACCAGTTTTTCAACAACAATCGCTTCACCGTTATCGAGTTTATCAAACGCGAAGACTGGCGGAATATTTTGATGCGTTAATTTTGCTTGAGTTCGTACTTCGCGGAGTAATGCTTCACATTCTTTCTCATTTTTTTCACGAAGATGTTTGAAAGCAACGAGTTGTTGAGTGCTTTGCTGCCGTGCTTTGTAAACATCTTTCCATGCGCCGCTGCCGATATAACCGGTTACTTCGAGATGATCACGGACATTGAAATGGTCATGCGGTTTTAGTTTCGCTTTTTTGGGTTGAGTTACGGATTTAGGGGGAGGCGTTACGGCGGGTTGTTTTTGGAGAGTAACCGTAAAATCATTGACGGCGGCTTGATATTGATCTTCGACGAAATCCATTGTTGACTTAATCGATTCGTTATTCCAGTTGACCGAAGACGCTTTTTGTTCACCCCAATTATTGTTTGCGGATTGTCGATTGGATTGTTGTTGATTCGGACTAAGGTTGTTGTTGGCGGCGGCGGTTTCAAAAAATTCCGTTGCGTTCGCTTTTTGATTACTGAAATCGGTTGTTAAATCAAATATTTCTGTAATATTTTCGTCTTGCTTCTGTTCGGTTTCCGGCGCAACATTAGGTATATTAAGTAAAAAATCTTCGGTTGCAGCTGATTCGGTTTCCGACACAACAATTTCAGGCGTAACGTTTTCCAGTATGAAATCGGTTGTATCTGCGGGAAGAGCGGGATTGGGTGTGTGTATTTGAGTTTGGGTTTTCTTTTCATCTTGGTGCCAGACTTTATAGAAGAGAGTTTGTTCGACAACATGTTGTAATTCATCATGATGAAGTTGTGGAAAACGTTTGGCGAGTAGTTCGGGGTTGGGGTCATTGGGGGAGTTACGTAATTCATGTTCCAGTAATTCCAGTAACAACGTTTTTTCATGGGCATAGTTTGGATATTTTTCGAGATAAGTTTCAACCGAAATTGTTCGACCGATTTTCCAGAGATTTTTAAATTCTTCAACAAAAAGAGGTTGCAATAATTGGAGTGTATTTTCTTCCCAAAAGGGAGCGTAACGTTCAATATCCGGTGCCATTCCGTTTTCGCGTAAACGTACATAATCTGCGACAATCCGGTTGATAATAAATTGTGTCAAATATTCGTCCATTGGATTAGGGGAGGAGTTAGGGATTAGAGGGTGGGGGTTAGGGTTTTGTCCCATTAGTCCTTATCGTTCTTTATGTCCCTAAAATTTTCCGTAGGGACAATGTGGGACAGAAAAAACAAAGCCCTAAAAGAGATCGTCAAAAGGGTTTTCAGCCACAGTTTTCATCTATGGTCACACCGATTAAGTATTTTTAATTAATAGACACCAATAGGCAATACCCCTTATAAAAATTTTAGTATCTATTCACTCGATTGGAGGTTTTACATTTTATGATTGATTTATTCCAACGAACAACCCCTTTAGGGGTTGTCCAAAAGCGGCATTAAATTTGATTGATATTTTTGTAATTATTCAGTAGATTGGTGATTCGATGGTAGGCAACCGTGGGTGAAAACTCTTCGCCGAAAGGTTTTTACTAATACGGCGATAGCCGACTTGCCCCTGTTTGCAGATGGAAATTAAAAACCAACCGCGTACAACCCGAATAACAAACCAACCGTTGCGACCTTTCGGCGAAAGGTCGCCTACCTCTTGAATCAAACAAAACAACCAATCTCATGCCGTTGACAGTCTATCACGTTCCCGTTTCGCAAACGTTGTTTTGAGATTCTTTTTCCTGAACAATATCATAAAGTTCAAAAAATGCGCTACGAAAATTACCGCCGGCGCGTTGGTAAATTTTACGCAACTGTAATTCGGTTGTTCCGAATAAAAACGAATCGGAAAAGGAATCAGAATATGA
>JAIROD010000551.1 GCA_031257725.1 Planctomycetaceae bacterium
GGACGGCAAGGGACGTTGGGTTGATAACGTTTTTATTGAACGCTTTTGGTGGACATTAAAGTATGAAGAACTGCACTTGAAACGTTACGAAACAGTCCGGGAATTGGAGACAGGGTTGAACGAATTTATCCGTTGGTACAACAAAGAACGTATCCATTCCTCATTATCGTACAAAACACCGGCCGAGGTGTATTGGGGTGGAGTCGGTGAAGTACAAAAAACTGTGGAACTTCCAACTCGACGGTAGGTTTTTTGAGGGATAGGGAATAAAGTGATTTGGTGAATAAAAATTTGTTATAGAAAAAAACCTCAATAGCCGAATAAAACTATTGAGGCAAAGCAATCACTCCATTCGTTTGGTTATTCCTAGCAGGTTGTTCCTCAACAGTGCCTACGTCCGCTTCACCAAACAAAACAAATGATAACGGATTACAAACCACGGTCAATCACCCATTCAACAAAATTCATCGTTACGGTATAACCTTATTCAAGACGATTTTCTCTCCAAGAAAAGCAGGCCACCTCTGTTTGTTAGGTTAGGTTGAAATGTTAACAATTCCCATTGAACAAATTACTTGTGGTTCGGTATTTTGATCTTCGTCATCTTTGATGACGAGTTCATCGGCGTTATACAATGATGTTACCAGATCGGTTAGGTATTCATCGGAAATACCTATTTTAAGTTGTCTGAGAAGAGTTTCTTTGGCGGATTCCCGTAACCGATAACGGTAAATATCGTCAATAGTTTTTTTAAGCGTTTCAGTAACAAGTAACGGTTTATCCTTGTTTTCACTACAATATCGATCAAGACGTTGATAAACTCTGCTTTTTATGCCGGTTCGTTTGCCGAGAGAAGCCCCGCGATTGCTGTCGTCGTTACGAATAACATCAAGAGCTTTGCCTAGTAATTCATGATGGTTTTCCAGTTTTTCCAACGGTATTGTGTCAGGATCACAAGCAACCGCTTTCAAAATTTCAACCGGCGATTGCGTAATAATATTTTCATGGCGATCAATCCATGTGAGAATATTGTCGTCGTTGGCAATTTTTGTATAAACAATAACTCCGTCTTGCGAATGCGGGGCGGAGTTTTGTTTTGCCGAATAGATAACATTTGGCAATTCAGGAATGATGTTGCTCAATTCCGGTTGCATTTTAATTGCTTCTTCCCAAATTTTTAACGCTTGAGAACCAAGATCAACTTCCGTGTCGTCCTCATCGGCATTGAGCAAACCGGTTTTTTCGTTATACAAATCTGCAATGTTGACCGGATCGCCGTCAAAAAATGTTTCATCACTGCCGAGCAGATCGGCATTTTCTTTAATTCGCCGCTTCAACCGTCCGCGCAAATCAATAATTTTTTCAATTCCGTCTTCCGGCAAAAAAGAATAACAATAAATTTCTTTTGCCTGTTGACCAATCCGATCAACTCGTCCTGCACGTTGAATCAAACGTATAATCGCCCAAGGTAAATCATAATTGACGATGACATGAGCATCTTGCAAGTTTTGCCCTTCACTCAACACATCCGTCGAAATAAGAATTCGTAATTCTTGATTGCCGTCAGTAGAACAATGATTACGTTCATTATTCTGAACGTTACAGTTATTCTGACTGTTACTGTGCGGACTGAACCGAACCGCTTTTTGTGTCGGATTTTCATCGCTGCCGGTTACACTTTCAATATTTGTTATACCGCGAAGTTGTAATTGTTCGGTTAAATAGAACGCCGTATCCGCAAATTGCGTGAAAACCAACACTTTATCGTTGACATGTTTTTGTGTCAATAAATCATAAAGAGCGTTGAGTTTCCGGTCCTCTTTCGGATTCCAAGTTTTGACTGCGGTTAATATTTGAAGAATATTTCCGTTGTCTTTTTCAAGAGATTCTAATAACGTTTCGCTAAAAAATTCGCTGCGTATCCAATCAAAACGACGTTCATATTTTTCGATCGAAAACAATTGATAAAGTTTTTCGGCTTTTTCAATGTACTGATTTTCCTGCGTAATAATGTTGAGACTATTTGTTTCATCATTACCGTTATCGTTGTCCGTGTCGTCATCTTCCAAAAAGTCGTCGAGATTTTGTGCAATATTTTTTCCAATAGGAATCGGCAATTTGTTTTTGATTGCATGGACAAAAATATAGTTGCGCAAAATATGGCGTGCAAGTGAAAGAAGAAACGAATATCCGCTGCTTTCCAGTCTTTTAAACAACATTGTCCGGCAAAATCCCATTAAACGTCTTCCGGCACGGTTCAAATTTTGTAATAACGCGGATTCGTCGGGAGTTGGTTGAATTGCCGTTTTATTGTTCCGATAAAGTTGCAAGCCGTATCTTGGTAAATCAAGCCCATTGATTAAATCAACAACATGATCGGCATACAACGCGGCATATTGATCGTTTGGATTGTTCGGATCAAAAGGATATTCAACTTTTTTAGCAAGACGTTCAGGAAAATAAGACGGAGTACCGTCCGAAAAAGAAAGATATTTTCGTCCGTTTTTGAGATTTGTTTTCGCATAATATTTTTTGATAAAATTTCGGGTTCGCCGGACAAGATAAAGTTGCATAAGATTTTGCCAATCATCCGGTTCATCGCTTAATTCAAAAGCTCTCAAACTTCGCGGTAAAATTTCCGTATGCAGTGCGTTAAACGGAACTGGTCCGCCGATTTTTTTAATGTATTTTTCAGGACTGATTCCCAAATCCTTGTCTTCAGGAATAAACAAACGTAACTGATTCGCCAGATCAATATAGGATTTATTGTAAGGTGTTGCGGAAAGTAAAATCACTTTACTTTCGTTGAGATCAAGATAATCCTTAATGATCTTATACCGGCTTCCATTATTATTGCGCAAATTATGGCTTTCGTCGATAATAACCGTGCGGTAACGACGTTCATTTTTCAGTTCCGTTTGCACTCGGCTTTGCGGCAGGACTTTGGCGTGCAATTGATATTGAAAAACGTAACTTTCCCACATCGCGGTCAAATTTTTCGGACAGATAATTAATGTTTCATGTGAAAAATCTTCTTCAAATAATTTGGCAAGAGCGGTTCCGACAATTGTTTTTCCAAGACCGACAACATCACCGATAACGACGCCGCCTTGTTTATGAAGATGCCGGGCTGCAACGGAAACGGCGGTTTGCTGAAAATCGAGCAATTTCTTTTTGAATATCGCCGGAATCGCAAAATCCGCAATCCCCATTCGGGCTTCGTAGGAAAGATGATACGCAATTTTCACGTAAATGTGATACGGCGGAATCAACCGGTCGCCTGCCCATGAATGATCAATAATCTCAATGAGGTTTTCTGTAATATCAATTGATTTACTGTCATTCCAATGTTCATTAAACCATGTTGCCAATTTTCGTGCAGCGTCTTGTTCCAAGACATCAATATTGAGTTCACCTTGTTTAACAAGTCCGGCAAAGGTAAGATTACTGCTGCCCAAAAAACCGACAATAGGGACTCGTGCGTCGTTGCTGTAAGCCAAATAAAGTTTCGCGTGCAACGGATATCGCAAATGAAGTTTAACGCATAATTTTTTATCTTTCATTTGCCGACTCAATTGCCGGAGTGTTTTTTCGTCCTGATTGGTCGGGATGCCAATGGTTAATTGATCACGAAATTCCTGTGCAAGTTGTTTTTTAAGCCGATTCGATTCCGCGTTATCAATCGTTGTTTCGTTTTGACGATAATAATATTTACGTAAAATATCGGTCGGTTTTACCGACATACCAATGAGGAGTCGGCAAACCCGATGAATATTGGCATCCCCTTCTTTCGTCTCTTCACCGGAAAGTTGATTGATTTTTTCGGCAATTTCATTCCAACCGCGTAAATTGAAATAACCAATACAACAATCCAGTCGGTTAGAAAGTTTTAACGTTTTGTCAAGACCATCAACTAATATATTGTCAATATTATCATAAATTGTAGGCATAAAATCTATATTTACTAAGATTGCATTTTATATTTTTGAACAAAAATAAAAAATAAACAGTTACAAAAAAACATTGACCAATTCCGAAAATTTTATTTCAAAAATAATGGTCAGGTAAATTTAATCCTTCAATCTGCTTGATACTTTGTAATATATCAGTGGAATTTGTAACTATTCAGTCGAGGAAGGTAGGCAACCTTTCGCCGAAAGGTTGCGCCGGTTGGTTTGTTACGGTGTTGTACGCTGTTGGTCTTTAATTTCCAGCCGTCAACAGGGACAAGTCGGCGAGTACACCGTATTGTTTAAAACCGCCCGGCGGTCGGTTGCCTACCGCGACTGAATAGTTACGTTTGTTGTTTTTATGTTATCATTTACAAGTTTCCCTACCGCTTTTGTGCAACCCCTAAGGGGGTTGGCGAAAGTGTTGCCAACATCCGCCGATTGAAACCGGCGGTTATTCTCACATAAAACGCCTACGGCGTTAAATCAAACCAATGCGTAACATGAGTGAAATAAAAAAACTTCGCTAATGGTTTTGAATATTACAACGAACCGAGATCGCCGCCGTTGCAGGAACCCAATGCCCCCCAAACTCCAAACGGCGAAGCACTGTCGAGATTATTCGTTTGTGTATTCAATGCGGTTGACGAAGATTGCGAATCGATTGTTTCCGAAATAAAATGAACGGATCCGTCGGCAAATACGGTATTGGCTCCGCCGGAATGAAAACTGCTGGCAGAGATAATGCCGGCAGTGTTATACCAATGCCCAGTGCCGGAGGCACAACTGGGCGAATTAGGAGGCAGAATCGTACTGAACATCACCATTCCCGGAGACCCCATCCATGCGGCACGTCCTAAATATCCGCTAAATCCATCACAGGGTAATGCAGTATAGTCATTTTGATAAGCCTTTGCGCTGAAACAGTAACTCGGCCGATACCACGTAACACTATTATACGTACCTCCGCTGGCTGGTTTAAGTACCACAGTTCCCCGTAAAACACCGGTTGCGCCAACATCGGAACCTGCACCGGATGAAGTATGAGTTGTTTCTGAAGTTGCAACGCAACGTTCACCAAACACAATGGTATTACTTAATCCGTCGGAAATACTGGAAAAGTCTTTTTGTACAACTCCGTCAACACCGCGATAAGAAAACGGTGAACGTCGAAAAGTGTTGGTATGAGAACCATAAGTGGCTCCCGAAGGATAAACATCTCCCGCACTCGCGGCATAACTGCAAGTTGTCGAATTTTGGTAAACAATATGACCGCTTGTTGCATCACTGGCAACATAAGGCTTAACCGGTTTAATATCACGAGC
>JAIROD010000553.1 GCA_031257725.1 Planctomycetaceae bacterium
GGTTTGTTAGAATGAAATATACAGATAAATGATTTTGTGTATTTATTTTTAGTCTATACTTTCCAAAAAATTTAATCAAAATTCCTTGTTTTTTCAATTTTTTTAAAACGAATTTCAACAAGACCGGCAACGAGGTTATTGCACTTTATTATTTGGCGGTGTTATTGACGTTGGTTTTTCTTCATTCAAAATTTTATTGATTGGATCAATGACATTTGTTTTAACTTTGACGCTTGCGCCGAAAATTGCCATAATTAATGCTACGATAAGTATTGTATTGAAAATCCATCGTTTTATTCCTTTTCCAACTGCATTTCCGATATAGGAACGTTTGTTACTTAAAATGATGAATATAAAATACGCAACCGGTAACATTGTCAAACAAACCGCCGACGCAGCAACCGGAAACCAAAACGGTAACTTAAATACCACTCCCAAAACACCAATAGACGGTACCAATGCAAACAACCTAAACCGCCATGTTGTTTGTTCGAGTCCGAACATTTCACAAAGTGTAAAACCGCAACAGGTCATGTGAGCACTAATCGCCCCAAACGTCATGCCCAATAAACCGCCGCAAAAAATAACGGCGGCTAATTGTTCCGAAATGAAATCGCCGCTCTGCAATGCGGTTGCGGCGATAAGCGGGTTTATTTTATCGTTAACAATATCGTTACCGCCATAAACTCCCGAAACCGTCATCCCCATCATGATTAATGTTGTAATAACACTAAACGGCAAAAATAACGTCATTCCCAAATCCCATTTCGCCAATGTTTTATGTTCTTCACCCCATCCTTTTTTCAAAAGTGAATAAGGGTACAAAAAAGTCATGTTGATTCCAACCGCCGCGCCAAGCATTCCCAATACCATCGTAACCGTTTTGGCATACTCAGCCGGATCATCATTGTACGGAATTCCATAGTAACCCGTCAAACCGCGAAAAACTTCAAGCCATTCAATTTTGTGAACGTTTAAAATAACAACAAGAAAAAAGGTCAAAAACACCAACCCCATCATAAATCGCAAAAACCATTCGTACACGCGAATCCCTATTCCGCCCCGACCATAATGAAAAACAACAATGATGTTGACCAACAAAATGACTGCACCGGCAATCCCGCTGACAGTATAACCTAACGGCGTATATTGAGTAACTTTGACTGTTACGGGAAGATTGGTTTTTGTATCAACTTTTTGAATTTCGACTTCACGGTCTAATTCCACTTCCGGTAAAAATTGTTTCACAATACTTCGGACAGCACCGGCGGCAAGTGTGTATTGCGGGAAATGCCAGATAACGGACGACATCACCGTTCCCAATGCCCACAAAAAAACAATAATGACCAACGGTGACCAAATTGATTTCATTTCACGCATGAATCCCCAATACGGTCGTTCCGATTTTTTGGTCAACACAATATTTGAAACAGCGGCAAACATCATGACTCCTAAAAACATCGCTACCGGTTGTACCCAAAGTAATTTGTAACCGAATGATGCGCCGGCAACAACAGACGCTGCCGCACTACCCGCTCCAAGCGTCATCGCACCTTGCAAAAGCCCCGGTCCCGTCAACTTCACATAACCTAATGCACGCGAAAAAAAAGGACGTTGCGCAATTGAATTTAAGAGTTCAATCTCTTGCGATTGTTTGGGCGTTACTGCTGATTGGTTATTTGTTTGTTCAGACATAATGTTTCCTATTTCAAGTTTTTTACCTCATATTTTGTAACGATTCCGTTGAAATAGAACCCGATCCTATCGGCACATTGAATTGTTACAAAATACAACTATTATGTAATGTTTCAGTATTTTTTTATCGTAACTATTTGTAATCACGGAACACGGCTGGCGGGAACGAAGCGCAGTAACCGCATGGAACGATCAAAAACGCAAAACATTCACCGTTGCCGTGAATCCATGAATTAAAAACTCCTTTATTTTACAAAAATATTCAAACTATTCAATCAAAATAAATTAATATTGGAGTTGGTCATTTTATTTTTGCCAGTGGAAGATAAGGACGATCAGGCGGCAACGCTAATTCTTCTTTAAGCGGATCAATAATCACGTCCATTCCTTCAATCGGAATCACGCCTAACAAAACTTCAGAAAGTCCCGGAAGAACAAAAGCATCACAAGTGATGGCGCGATTTTTGAAACGAACTGTTATAGGACCGACAATTTCCGTTTCTTGAATTGTGCCGTTTGCCATTTCGGTCTCTGTTGTTCTAAGAACAGAAAGCCCAAGTTGTAATTTAAGATGTTCGCTAATCACCAATGTTATCGCGCCCGAATCGACAAGCGCGCGAACCGCAACATGACGAACCTCGTCCGCTTTCTTAAATCTGTGACGAACCAACACTTCGTCCTCCGTATTATATAACGTAATATCGGCGTATGTGTAACCCATGATTTTATTAAATGTTAAGTTAAATTGCATCAAAAAACCTATTGTCAGACAGAATTAACAAAATTTTCAGGATTGACAAATTGGGATTATTGATTCATTATAATATTTCAGCGGAATTTTTGTTTTTCAATAGTAACGGTCAATTTTAATTTTTAATTTCGTAATCAAAAATGACGT
>JAIROD010000619.1 GCA_031257725.1 Planctomycetaceae bacterium
ACCAAAGTATTTTACATAACTCCAAACACCATAAAAGGTTACGAAACAAGCAACTTTCCAAATCCCTCTGAAATTCACGATGAACAATGAAAAAAAACGCTTATAAGTCAAGGGGTTGCCTACCTCTTGAGTCGCCTACCTGATGAGTATTTCCTGAAAATACACTGCTGAATAGATACAAACGCCGATTGCAAACCGCGTAATCTCCGTCTCTTGCCAACTCACCAGCCTTTCAGGTAAAATAACACCATTCCGGTTTTAATTATTTTGATTAAAACTGTTCCAGTCAAAATTATTTCATTTAGAAAAGAGGTTACTATGAAACGTTTCCAATGTTGTTTGTTGGCGGTGCTGTTTTTCAGCTCATACGGTGTTCTCGATCTTTACGCACAGATCGGTGAAGCCGGCAGTTTGCGGTTTCAAATTGTCCAACCGGATGGAACTGCTCTTAAACCGGTTGATAATGAATACCGTTATAAGGACAAACCTGTTACAGTTCGCACAACAGAATTGCCAACAGAATCGCCGCAAGTTGTTTTTGAAATTTCATCACCCTTTTTTGAAAATGGTGAATTGAGTATTGGTATTGAAACGCCCGGTCAGAAAAAATTGCCGCCGGTGACCGTTCAAAAAAACAATGCGGTTTTCAAAATGCCGCGATCACAAACGATTGTCGATTGGAAACCTACGGTCGATCAAAAAAATTATTCAGTAACATTCACCAGCCCCAAACCGCGAAAAGAACTCACAATCAGTCTGGCGGAATACGGTGCCGACAATAAATGGAAAGATGTTACGTCTATTGTGAATCGTCAACTTTCCGGCGGAGCGTTGAATTTTCAAGGAACAAATATTCTTTTCGGCGGTGATCCGGCTCCCGGTGTTGTCAAAAGTCTTGTCCTCAATTACACGTTGGATGATGAAGAAATTATCACAACCTTCAACGAAAACGCATGGGTTCAACTTCAATATAACCCCAAAGATTATTTTTATCTGCTCACACCAAAAGGTTCAACAATAATCAAATTTGTTGTCCGAACAGAGTAAAAGTAGGGCATCTCTAATAATTCAATTTTTTATTTTCAACCTATTAATTAATAAATTAATCGTTAACGACGGGGTTTACCCCGTGTTGGTGGGTTAAGTCGAACAACGCGGGGCAAGCCCACGCCGTTAACTTTCGGTAAATTTTGAATTATGACAGATTCCCTGTGGAATTTTTATCATCGTATCACTATTGAGTTAAGTAAAGACAACATTGATTAAGAGACAACATCCGGTCAGAGTTTTTTTTCGGGTAAAAATATCAAAATGTTTCACATGAAACCAAACGATCTGAAATTGGAAGACAAAACGGTTTCGATTACAGAATAATAGGGGGAAATCTCTTATTATTCCATCTGTCCCTAATGCGTAATGTCCCATTTGTCCCTAATGTCCCCAATAAAAAGGACATTAGGAACGATAAGGACTAAAGGGACAACAAATAAACAAGATCAATAATTTGTATTTTTTAAAGTTTGAGAGGTTTTTTTTTAATGAGTATTCTTTGGCTTTGGGTTGGATTTATTGGGTTGGTGATTTTTCTTTTGCTGCTTGACTTGGGCGTATTCCACCGGAAAGCCCATGTTCCGGGTATTCGAGAATCACTCGGTTGGACGAGTCTTTGGATCGCGATTGCGCTGATTTTCAATGTGTGCATTTATTTTATGTATGAAAATCATCTGTTCGGCATTGGTGTTGGTTACGGCAAAGAACTCAATGGTATCGAAGCGGCAAAAATGTTTTTTACCGGTTATCTTATCGAAAAGTCGCTAAGTTTGGATAATATTTTTGTGATTGGCATGGTGTTTTCGTTTTTTGGAGTTCCACGCATTTACCAACACCGCGTCTTATTCTGGGGTATTTTCGGAGCGTTACTGTTGCGCGGCGTGATGATTCTTCTTGGGGTGACGTTGATACAGATGTTCGATTGGATTCTTTACATTTTCGGACTCTTACTCCTTGTTACTGCGGTTAAAATGCTTTTTCACAAGGAAGAAGAAGTTCACCCCGAAAAGAATCCGCTTGTCCGATTGGCACAACGTTTTTTTCGTATCACTTCAGAATATCATGCCGAACATTTTTTTGTCAAAGTAGAAATCCCAAAAGAAAATGAGTCGGGAGTTTCCGGTTCCGTGTGGGCGTGTACTCCGATGTTGCTGGTTCTTCTGGTGGTCGAAAGCAATGACCTGATTTTTGCAATTGATTCCATTCCGGCTATTTTCGCCATTACGCAAGACCCCTTTATTGTGTTTACTTCAAATGTTTTTGCGATTCTTGGTTTGAGGGCGCTTTATTTTGTGATGGCGGCAATGATTGTACGGTTTCGTTATTTACAGGTTAGTTTGTCGGTTATTCTGGCGTATGTCGGTATCAAATTGCTCTGTATCGATGTGATTCACCATCTGCATATCGAAAACATGATGACCTGGATTTCGCTCGGCGTGATTATTGTGGTCATGGTTGTTGGAGTTTTAGCGTCTGTTTATGTCAATAGGAAAGCAAATCAATAAAACAAGAGGGAATCTCATCATTCAGAATTTG
>JAIROD010000633.1 GCA_031257725.1 Planctomycetaceae bacterium
TTTTCCGGCAATTCATGTCCCGCCGCCGCTTCCTCCAACGGAATTTTCAAACTTGAAACGTTAAAACCTTCAATCGCGGTATAGTTCTTTTTGAAATATTTTTTCAAAAATTCCTTGACATCCTCTTCATCGTGTTCCTTTTTGATCCAATCAAAAATTTTAACGCCAAGTTTTTCCAATTCTGCGGTTTCGCCAACAGTCATTGCGAAAAGCAATGTTCCATCGGCATCCAACGAGGCACCAGCATCGCTTGCTCCTTTCGCGATTGAGGCAATAAGAATCTTTTTCAGTGATTCAACAATCGATTCACCAAATTCGATTTCTTCGTCGGTTTCCGATTGTTCTTCGATTTGCAACAGAACGGCATCGAATAATTGATTAACGGATGCAATGGAAACATCAATATCCGTCGGTGTCGATGTTTCGACACTGTTCATAGAAACAATAACATCGTTTTTATTACCAATAAACCCGCTAAATCTTGTTTTGGCGGTTTTGTAATTTACGAGAATTTTCTCCAATTCGGAATCTTTTTTCGGAACAGCAACGTAAGTTAGGTTTAGATCGGCGGTTTTAGGATCAAAAGAAATTCCCATCGAAAACGAGCTAACTACTTCATAAATTTTCTCAAGAGTTTCATTGAATTGTTCAATTGCTTGAGTTGCTTGGGGACCGCCTTGCATTGCCAGCAACATTTGGGGAACCGCCAACGCGGTTTCGATGGCATCGAGACTGGCGTTTTCAACATCAATTTTGATACCTAATGTCTCTTTTTCAAATTCGGCAAACAATGTTTGGGGATTGTCGGGAATCGTCAACGCCGAGTCTTCCGCAACAACAACAATAAAATCGTTTTTCTGATAAAAAAGATAATTCCCCAAAGGACTGTTGATCACATATTTTTCATCACTTAATTTTTTCAAACCGGTTGTAACGGTTTCGAAACCGGGCAGATTAACCGCGTCGAGATTTTTGACAGGCAAAATCAGGATTGGTTCTTTGAGCTCTTGCCCATTGCTGTGAAGCACAAAACCGATAGAACCTTTAGGGTTCAAACCGGACAGTTCTTTGAACGGTGCAACCGCATTTTCAAAATCTTTCGACGTGCCGGCAAGTTCGGCAATTTTTCCGGCAACATTCAACAGTGTTTCCGGTGAAGCAACCTTGACGGTGATGAAAGGTTTTAACTCTTCCGCCTGAAGTGATGTGGCGAACAGGAGTGACAGTGAAAGACAGAGGGTTGTTACAAATGTAAAACCACGCAAGACAAAATTTTTTCTCATGTTTTTTTCCAAGATTAAAGGATTGGTGACTGGAAACAAAAGGATCACAAATGAACATGCCGAATCATTAAACCAGCATGAACGTTCCTTTTGAAAGTGTAAAATATACCATGAATAAACCAGATGGCAAGAGTGTTTGAATTTTATTTAAGATTCTGCAAGGACGATTAAGTAAAATACGTTAGTAACGATTCCGTTCGCGGTGAATGTTCATGTTTCTGTCCCGTAGGGACAACATCTTGGTAGCCAATGAGGTTAATCAAAAACACTCGTCCCGTAGGGACGAAATGTTGGTAGAAAAAACACCAAATATAAATTTCACCAACATTGCATGTAACTGTCTATTTTATAATCAATCAGTTTTCTAATCATTCATGTACAAATTGTATTTGGTTTGAATGGTTCTATTGTCTAATCCCGCAGGGATGACACTTTATTAACCGTATGCTTTAGCTTAAGGCAACAACTCGCCACACCTTAAGTCCCGCAGGGACGACACTTTTAAAATGTTTTCCGAACGATGATTGATGGGACTATGGTGATTTTAAAAATCTTCGTTCAGACAATTAAAAATTTCCAAACAGTAATCGAATACATTGATCCAATAAAGTGTCGTCCTTGCAGGACTAATAAAAATTAAAATAGACTGTTACTGTTGTAAAGTACAGTTGGATTCAGTACTCCTTATTTTTTTCTCACAACATCTTTACAATCGCTACTCCATCAACGATAATATCGGTGTTTTGACAGTTTTCAATCGGAGTTATACTATGAAACGAAAAGCCTTTACTATTATTGACCTGATTGTTGTCATCGTCATTGTTGCGGTGATTACCGGTCTTGTGTTTCCTGCGCTTCAAGCATCGCGTGAATCGGCACGGCGGACATCGTGTGTGAACCAACTCAAACGGTTGGGAGTTGCGCTCAAGCAATATCACAATGTTCATAATGTCTTGCCAAGTCATAAATTCGGTCCCGGCAGTAATGACCGGATTTCCGCATTGACAATGTTGCTGACACATGTCGGTTACGAAAATATTTATAACGAAATTGCTGAAGCAAAATGGCAAGTTCCTTGGCGAAAAGAAAAAGTTGATGCAAAAGGGAAACCAATTCTTGACGCAGAAGAAAAACAAATTCCGGGTCCTTATTGTACAAAGATTGCGGAATTTCTCTGTCCGGCAGATTCAGCCGGTTTTGACCATGTTCCATTTATGTTAGGCTACAATAATTATGTCTTTTCGCATGGTGATTGGATTACCGGACAAAATGAGAAATTCAGT
>JAIROD010000642.1 GCA_031257725.1 Planctomycetaceae bacterium
AAAATTTCCAAACAGGAATCGAATACATTGATCCAATAAAGTGTCGTCCCTGCGGGACTTTGTGGTGTGTTTGCCCTAGCCGTATGCTAAAGCATACGGTTAATAAAGTATTTTACTTAATAGTCCTTGCAGGACTAATAAAAATTAAAATAGACTGTTACGGGAAAAGGTTTAATGAAAAACTCTGTAATTTACTTAGAGGTTTCCAAGTTCTGTTCAGGTTGTTGCGGCAGATGCGGCATCAGCGGCTTCTTTTGCAGCGGCGGCGAGACTTTCAAAAGTTTGATATGTTCCAGACTTTGCTGATTTAGCGGCAGCGGCTTCTTTTGCAGCATTCGGAGCATCGCCCAACGTAACCGGTTTAACCGTCTTTACTGATGCGGCGGCAGCGGCTTCTTTTGCAGCGGCGGCAGCTTCTTTTGCAGCAGCGGCGGCGCGGTTTGCCCGATCAGTTGAGAGAACCTGCCGAAGCAACGCCGAAACATCTTCAAACGGTTTTTCATTCGGCGGACCGGCGGCGTACTGCATAATAGAACGTTGTGTTCGTTCTGTTAATGAAAGAAGCATTGAGGAAACCGTGCCGAAATCCGGTTCACTGATCACAATACCGCGTTTTCCATATTCATCCGGTTTACGTGAAAATGTCCGGCTGGCGACCGCTAAAAATGAGACTGCCGAATCAAGACGTTGAAGAGTCAAAAGTCGTCGCACAAATTCTTGTCGTGGATCGTTGTAATCGTTTAGGCGGTTTGCGGTGAGAAGGTGCAAACCGGGTTGCAATCTTTCGATTTCAACTTCGTCTCTGCCATAAGCGATTCCGCCGGTAAAACGATCAACACAAAGAAAATTTCCTCCGGCATAACAACCGGTTGAAAGTTCCTGAAAAGCTTTTTCCAGTGCTTCTTCGGCATTTGTTGCGGCTAAAAGTTCTCTGCAAAGTAGTCCTCGTGAACGGGGTTCCGGCGGAGTCGAGCGTTTGGGGCAATTCACAACAGCAACAAAAAGACCGTGCTGATTGACCCCGGCCCATGTTCCTCCGGCTTGTCGGTCAATTCCGCAAACAACACGCGGACGACCCGATTGGATACGCGGAGCCTGCGAGGGACGGCTAAAATGTTCCTCACGGTTAAGCGCGACCAGAAGCGGCGAATCATTGGCAGTGTGATACTGAATAGCAATAACACCCATTTTTTTATCAATTGTTGTTGGTTAGTTAATTGTTGGGCGTTGTCAGTTGAAACTGTTCACTGAAAACTACCCATTAAATAATTTTTGCCTATTTTCCCAAACTTTTAAAAAGAAAATACCCCTCTTTAGTGGGGATTTTCTGTTTTTTTCATTTTTTTTAAATTCATGCCCTATGCAAATTTTTTTAGATTGCTATCATTACCCGAACTTTAAAAATGGATGTTATGGTAATATCCATGCAGGAAAGTATTAACCTATTTTGTCCAAATTACATCGTTTCTCCAAAATAACACTGTTGAAGTTTTTCAATTTTATTTGTTTTACCTTGCCGTCATTATTACAGTGACCGCTAAAACGCAAAATTGAACATTTCAAGTTGAAAACCATTAAAAACCTTCCGAAAAATAAGAATATAAATATTAATTATTGGGTTTGTTAAGTGGAAAAAGTGGAGAAACCGTAAGTTTTAATCTTTTTGGGGTATTAAACGGTTTACGGTGCTTTCCTTTAGTCATTTTTTGACAAATATTGTGTACACGACGCTTTACTATACCGCTGGACTCCCTCTTTTTATTGCAATCGCGTTTACACTCGTCTTGCATTTGACGGAGCGAATTTTCTTTTTATCATCACACCGACGTTCCAGAAATCTTTTTTCAGGAACTCCATGGTTGCCGCTTCGTTTTGCGACTCAACCTTTGGACGGTGAAGAGATCGAATTTTGGAGTGATCATAAAATCATGTTGCGGGGAACGTGGCTTTCCCACAAATCGGATGTTCGAAAAGGCAGTGTGTTGTTCTGCCATGAATTTAACGGAAATCAAATGAGTGTCAGTCCTTACATCGATCAACTGTTGAATCAGGGATTTGATGTGATGACTTTTGACTTTCGGAATCACGGCAAAAGCGATTTCGACTACCACACCCAATCAACTCCGTGGATCACCACAACAGATATGGATGATGTTCAGGCGGCGATTACCTATCTTTGTACGCGTCCGGAAACTAATCCGCAAGGTATTTGCATTTTCGGACTTGGAAAAGGAGCCAATATTGCCCTTTGTGCCGCTGGAACCGATCATCGGGTATGCTCTGTTGTTCTGGATGCGCCAATGCCGGAAAACCGCCTGTTTCACAGAAATTGCCGAGAGATATTCTTCAAATCAATCCGACAATCAGCACGAATCTCACGACGAAGGATTTTTCTTGTGGTATCACTTTTCTTTCGGGCATTGATTTATTCTATAACATGTCCGATTATTTCTTTTATTTATGCGTGGCGGCGTTGTATTCTTGGATATTGGTATGGATGCCGGTTTGTCAATCCCGCACCTCTGGTTAAAAATGTTCGCCAACCCATCATGATTGTTCATGGACATGTGGACACAATGACTCGTGCGGATCAGATTCAAGCATTTTGTGACCGAATGGCGGTTCGTCCCAAATTGTGGTTGGTTTCCGCAAAAGACCGCAATAGATATGGTTACGGTTCAATCTCTGATGACTGCTCACGACAAGTCGCCCGATTTTTCGAAGAAGCAACTCTGTAACAATAAAAAATAGTGTCTATTCCGTCCCCGTCAAAAATTTCCCCAGCGTTCACTGGCTGGTTGGTAAATTAGGTAGATTGGAGTAGGCAACCGTGAGTGAAAAAACGTGGGTAAAAAACCGTGAGTGAAAACCCTTTGCCAAAAGATTGCGTTGCCGATAGGCAACAGTGAATCAGATTTGGGAACCTCTAATAATTCAGAATTTACCGAAAGTTAACGGCGTGGGCTTGCCCCGCGTTGTTCAACTTAACCCTAAAACACGGGGTAAACCCCGTCGTTAACAAATGGGCAAGAAAATA
>JAIROD010000750.1 GCA_031257725.1 Planctomycetaceae bacterium
AAGATAATACAGAACAAGAGTTATACTTCACCTTCGACGGTCATGGAAGCACCAGAGTCTTAACCGATCTTGCCGGTGCCATCCTTGAACTCTATAATTTCGACGCTTACGGTAACGCAATTGGTTTCGACCCTTCTGTTGCGCTAACTGAATTCCTGTACAGCGGTGAACAATTTGATTCAAAAATCGGACAACAATATTTACGGGCAAGATATTACGATCCCACAACTGGAAGATTCAATCGACTTGATCCGTTTTTCGGAAATCTGAATGCCCCACAGAGTTTGCATAAATATTTGTACACGCATGCCGATCCGATTCAAGGAGTTGACCCTAGCGGATTAAGCTGGGGAGCAAGTATTTGTTCTTCCATTTCTATTGGTACTCACATGGCAGTAAGTGGTGCAGCTGCTGGACTAAGGATATTGGCAACTTTTAGTAGTAATATTAGTTTAAATCTTTATGTTCGTGGATCGGTATATCTTGCACATCTTATGTCAAAATTTCCTACAGCAACTGCAATTACTGCTGAAGGATTAACTGTACTCAATATTTATACAACAGTGACATCTCCTAATCCGGTTGAATCTTTTATGATGGGACCTGTAGATGATGTCTATAATATGGCGCAATCTTTAAGGAATGCAGTACACACCGCAAAAAATGCAACTAGATCATTCCATGTAGTAGCAACGATGGCAGATTCGGCATCATCAATAAGACCATTGAGTGTTGCGGCGTTAATTGATCGAAAAACGTTACGAACTGGTTCTGCTGCAAATCATAGTGTTATTCCAGCAGGGTACTATGATTTACCAGATATAACGGATGATTATCAAAGGGCTCGCGCTCATTTGTTGGGAAAATTACTTGGTGGAAAAGGTACAAAAGAAAATCTCGTTGCGCTTTATCAAAAGGCAAATCTCAGAATGTATTCTATGGTTGAACGACCTATCGTACAGAAAATAGAAAATGGAACTTATGATGAAGTCTGTTATTTTGCTAATGCCGTTCACGATGGTATTACCAATTATCCAAGAGCAATTGAAATGTATGCTTTTGGTGTCAAAGATGGAGTAATAGAATCAACTCCATTTATTGCCGTAACGATTTTAAATCAAAAATAAACCATGTGAGATATTATGTCATTACAAGAATTATTGAGTATTGCTCCACCGCCGAATAATCCAATATACACGGGGACTAAAGAAGATTTTCCAATAATTGAAAATCAAATCGGTAGCAAATTACCTAGTGATTATAAAGAATACATTCTACATTATGGTGATTGTAAGTGGTTCAGGCATATACGTATTTCCACTCCTTTCAATCCTGTTGATAACGGAAATTATTCTCTTTTGGGATGGCATAAACAGAATATGGAACATTTGTCTCTTCTTTTTAAAGATGAATATTCATGGCATAAATATCCAGTGTTTCCCGAAAAGGGAGGGATTTTTTTGTGTGGCGGTGATATTTTTGGTGAGATGATCGCTTGGATAACAGAAGGCGAACCTGATAATTGGTCTGTCGTTTATTTCAATATTGATTGTTGCATCTTTAATAAATATGATATGAATATCACCACTTTTTTACTAAAGCTAGTAAAAAATGAAATTCATCCAGATTGTTTTACTGATGATTTACGAGAGATTCATAAGAATCGAATTGTTTCGATCACAAGTGTAGATCCATGAAATTAAGAACGAAAATATCTCGCATGTGCTATGAATTTATGTTCTCATCATGCTACAAATATAAAATCACAAATTTGCGTTATAGAAAAGTCTGGAACAAAAATTAAACTTCATCTTGAATTTCTCGAAGGACGGCTATCTATATCTGCCAATCATTCGTATTAGCGGTCACCGTATGCACAAGACATAATTTTTGAACAATTTTATTGCTTTTTGAATATTATCGAATCAGTAATTCGCCCAATTTCTAGTAACGTTTTCTAAAATTTATCCCTGCTTCTATTATCGTGTCGATATTTTAGATTGTTTCAAAAAAATGCATCTATCTCTAATAACGACCATAATGTAATTCTCGTGTTTTATGATACTGATCGTATGTGATTTGTTCTTTTTGTAACGCATCGTAATATTGACTATAAAAGATCGAATAACACCCTCCGTAAAAATCTTCGTCTAATAAACGTATCCCTAATTTTTCACAATAGGAGATAAGTAATTCTTCGGTAAAACGTTCTTTAATTCTACGTTTCTTGTAGATAGCAGTATCCTCAAAAGGTAAAGGATCTCCGCTTTCGCCAAAAATCCACTTGTCATTATCATCAATTTGTAGGTAAACAGCGCGTATTGCTTTTTCGCGATTCTTATTTTCTGTAAAATTAAAAGAAAATATTTCCATTTGTAGGGCACCACACTGTCCAGTTAATCCTCCCGTATATGTGTGTTCGCAGATGCAAACACGAACTCCTAAACAATGCAATTTTTCCGATAAGTACCCAATTATATTGCTTTCAATTCCCCTGTTTTCAAAAACAGCAATCCATTCCGACTGCGTTTCTAAAAACGCAGCTTTCGTGTAGTTAATGGGGTCAATCCATTCAAGAACATCTCGAACACCGCCTATACCATTGACAATATCTTTCAAATTAACATTCCACTCACGGTAAATATCGACTACTGAATTCTGGTTGCATTTGATAAATCCCCAGGAATTGGTAGTTGGTACAAAATAACCGTTACACAACAAATTAGAACTCATTTTACCTCCTTTTGATAGTATTCGTTAATCTAACTCAAAAGAAAAAACAATCGTTAAATGCCATAAATATCACTTGACAGAACACCTTCCGAATTATTTGATTCGAGAACAATAATACCATTACGGTCATTGGCGGCTATTCGCCGTAGATGACCGTTTGCACGATTAGAAGTCACGTTGTCGAATTCAACGTATATTCGGGTGTTCTCCTCTATTTTTATTTTTGAACCATTCGGCAAAGTATATTCGCCTGGCGACAACGTAAACTGATAATCGGGACGATTTTCGCCCAATCTTGTTCCACTAACACTTACTTGTGTTTGATCAACGCGAATACTCGAAGCTCCCGGTGTCTTTATACACCACTCGTGCCATTCTTTCACTCGCTGTCTTTGAACGATATCTTTGAAATGAGAATCTATTCTAACGTTATCTACTCGAATGGCAGGTGGAGCAGATTTTCCCAGAACTTTTATATCTTGTTCTAATGCCGTAGCTGAAATTCTACGGTTAGATATAAGCACAATGGGTCTTTGTGACGTATTTCCGCTTCGCCGTACTGCTGACAGAACTGTTATCCCATTTTCGAAAATATTACTTATGATGGCACCTGCTTTGACAATAACAAAACCGAACAATATCCCCTCTATTTGATCGGTCATGTATTTAGATAGTATTTCACCCGCAGTCATACCTGCTTGAACACCCTCAATGGTTGCCACAACGGCTTCAAAAACCATAATGTCGACAGAGGATTTAACACTTGCTATATGTCCTGCAAGTGAAGCCCCAAGCATTGCACCACCCAATCCAAACATACCTGTTGGATCAGTCCCATTCACCGGATCAGCATGGGTGTACAGATATTTATGCAACGATTGCGGATCATTCAAAGTTCCAAAGAATGGATCAAGACGATTGAATCGTCCAGTTGCCGGATTGTAATATCTTGCACGTAAATATTGTTGTCCAATTTTTGAATCGAATTGTTCACCGCTGTACAGGAATTCAGTTAGCGCAACAGAAGGGTCAAAACCAATGGCGTTACCATAAGCGTCGAAGGCGTAGAGATCGACGATTGCACCGGCAAGATCAGTTAAAACTCTGGTGCTTCCGTGACCGTCGAAGGTGAAATATAACTCTTGTTCTGTACCGTTTTTAACAGTGATTTGGCTGATCCTGTTACGTCCGATAATATATGTTATGTTCGGTTAACACTACTTTTTTCACATTATAACGATTTTAACGGGGCAGAAAACCCCCCTTCTACCGCTTCAAAGCATGTTTCATTACCTGATTGTCAAAGAGCATACAACTATTATAGATAATTTTTTCCTTTTCGACAATAGAGCCATCATATTTTTTTATCGAAAAAAATTTAGAAAAAATAAACAAAAAGAAGATTTTAGGTAAAAATCTTTTTCGCTAAAAATGATCCTTATTTCTCAAGTTTTTCTCACAGACAGTGGACGGAATGATTCAAAATTATCAATCTAAATCACCAGAGTCTCTTGAAAGCACCAACATTTTCCACTATGATAAATTCAATTTGGTATTATGTCCAGTAGAAGAATGCCCCAATTATACATCAAAATCATCAGTAACTAATACCTAAAAAGCCGACATTGCGACGAAATTTACAAACCCTTCAAAACAACATTTCCGATACAATTTTGTGTCGAGATTGTTCATAACCTGTTTATAATCAACACTTTAACATCAATTCCTATCCATGGTGAACAACG
>JAIROD010000806.1 GCA_031257725.1 Planctomycetaceae bacterium
CGCCGGTTGAAACCGGCGGTTATTCACAGTAAACGCCTAGCGGCGTTGACCCGATGGCAGACGTTACTAGACCAACAATCCACTGAATAGTTAAAAAAATATTCCACTGATATATTACCAATTTTTTATTTTCAACCTATTAATTAATAGTTAACGACGGGGTTTACCCCGTGTTTTAGGGTTAAGCCGAACAACGCGGGGCAAGCCCACGCCGTTAACGTTCGGTAAATTCTGAATTATTAGAGATTCCCCATTGTTTTTTATCCGGCTAGTAATTCGACGAGGTGGACGATGGGGATATTTTTCATTGCCGGATCACGTTGCATGACACCGCCGAAGTGCATAACGCAACTCATATCAAGAGTCGTAACCAATTCACAACCGCTGGCAACAATATTGGCTGCTTTACGTTTTCCCATAGCAATAGAAGTCCCCGCCATTTTAACGCTGAATGTTCCGCCGAAACCGCAACATTCTTCCATATCGGGAATTGGCGTGTAAACCAAACCGCGAATATTTTCCAATAAACGCAATGGCGGATCGACAATTCCAAGTTCACGCCGTCCGTGACAACCAATATGCAAGGCGACTTTTTTTTCACAATGTGATGAAAAATCCGTTTTGCCAAGAATGTTGACTAGAAATTCGCTGATTTCGAAAACACGTTTGCCGAGAGTTGCGGCTTCGGAATCGGGATCGAGTTGTTCAAAAAAAACACGGCACATTGCAGCGCAGGAAGTTGACGGTGTTACAATCCAACGATAAGAGTGAAACACCTCGACAAAGTGTTCCATCACTTTTTGGGCTTCCGTCCAGTAACCACTGTTGAACGCCGCCTGTCCGCAACAAGTTTGGTCAGACGGAAATTCCAACGGAATTTTTTCACCTTCAAGCAATTTAACTGTTGCAATACCAACCGTCGGAAAAAACTGATCGATAAAACACGGAATAAAAAGCGCAACCGGTTCGCCGGAATGATAGTCGGGATAATCCCAACAAGGATAAGAACGTAAAACAGGATCGGTCATTAGAGTCGGGTTGGAACAAATTAGGGTTGCTGAAATTTGGGTCGGTGCCGGCAACAACGTCAAATTATTTCGGAATGGTTAGAGCAACATTTTTTACACAATTTTACGCCATTTTATGCATATTTTACGCCATTTTTTACACAAGATACCACACAATACACACGGCGCAATGTTCTTTTTCACGCAATATTCATAATTTCTGTAAATCCTGAAATTGTAAATACTTGCCGGACATCCGGTGTTGGATTTTCGATTCGGAAATTTTTCTTGCCGGCTGATTTGAAATGACAAAGGCAAATTCGGAGAAATGCCGAAGAAACATAATCAACCTCTGAAAGATCGAAAACAAGGCAAGCAACATCTTGTTTTTCCAAAAAACCGGCAATTCGTTTGTTCAAAGTTTCTTCAAGACCGGAACAGGTTAATGTATCGAGTTTACCGGAAAAAATACAACGAAGAGTGTTATCGCATTCAGTAAAATTCATAGAATATACTCCTTATTTTTGCAATGTTGTAAGATAATACATGGTCTAAAACAACACATGGGACACAATAGCCAGAGTATATCAAAAAAAAACAGTTTTACCAGTCACCTTGACGATTTCATGTTTTTTGCGAAAATTTTCCGTATCTATTCAGTAGGGCATTATTAGGAAATACTCATCAGGTAGGTAACTCATCAGGTAGGCGACCGTAGGTGAACGCCTTTCGCCGAAAGGTTTTTACTAATACGGCGATAGCCGACTTGCCCCTGTTTGCGGACGGAAATGGGAAAACCGGATCAACCGTTGCGACGGTGGGTGCATTATTTAAAACCCTTCGGCGAAAGGTTGCCTACTATCGAATGACCCAATCTACTGAATAATTACATTTTTTTTTTAGTGAGGTAAACTTTATGTTGGATCGGAAATTTATTCTGGAAAATATTGAATCTGTTAAACTCAACTGCCAAAATCGTGGGGTGAAAGCGGATGTGGATTGTTTTGTGAAGTTGGAGACGGAGCGGAAAAAATTACAGCAGGAGCTGGAACATTGGCAGACCGAAGCCAACTCCATTTCAAAATCTATTGGTCAAACAAAATCATCGGAAGAGCGTGACACTAAAAAAGAAGAAGGGCGTATTCTTCGCGAAAAGATCAGTGAACTACGGACAAAATTAGACGATCTTGAAATTGAACTGGA
This sequence comes from Planctomycetaceae bacterium, assembly GCA_031257725.1. Lineage (GTDB taxonomy): Bacteria > Planctomycetota > Planctomycetia > Pirellulales > Thermoguttaceae > WRKP01. The sequence goes on from JAIROD010000806.1 coordinate 2,211, forward strand.
CTGTGTTCAGCGTTCGATTCCCAACATGGCGCATCCCGACGCTCCAATTGGAGCGGACGATACTTCCAACCGGCAACAATCATTAGGGAAAACACCGGTTCCGACTTTTGATTTCAAACCGTTGGATCATGTTGTTCTCGGTGAGAAACTTGATCTGATTGATTTTGAATCGGGAGCAAGAGTTGCCGGAGCGGGATTTTATTTTCTCAAAAACGAAGCGGTTTTGTTGGAACTGGCGTTGCAACGTTATGCGCTTGAAATTCTGAGTCAGGCGGGCTTCACGCTCACGACAACACCCGACTTAGCGCGTAACGACATCTTACAGGGAACCGGTTACATTCCGCGAGGTCTGGAAACGCAGATTTACAGTATTGACGGAACGGATTTAAGTCTTGTTGCCACAGCGGAAATTCCGTTAGGCGGTTTGTTGGCGGGACAAACGGTGGACGCGGAAACATTGCCATTACGGTTTTGCGGTATTTCGCATTGTTTTCGCACAGAAGCGGGAGCCGCCGGAAGAGCGTCGCGCGGACTGTATCGGGTTCATCAATTTACGAAGGTGGAGATGTTTGCGTTTACGTTGCCGGAACAAAGTGAGGCGATGCACTATGAAATGCTTGGTCTTGAGTGTAAAATTTTCGACGGGCTTGAAATTCCCTATCAGGTTGTTGATACGGCGACTGGTGATCTTGGCGGTCCGGCCTACCGCAAGTTTGATCTGGAGGCGTGGATGCCGGGGCGTGGTGAAGCGGGTGCATACGGCGAAGTAACCAGCACGTCCAACTGTACCGATTACCAAGCACGCCGTCTCAATGCCCGATACAAAATCAAAGGAGAAAAAGGTACAAAATTTCTCCATACCCTAAATGGAACTGCAATTGCAATTAGCCGGGCGTTGGTGGCGATTCTTGAATTGTACCAACAAAAAGACGGTTCCGTAGTTATCCCGAATGTCTTACAACCGTTTGTCGGAAAAGAGGTTATACGCCGTGAAGAACATGTTGAAAAATAACCGGTCTGTTTGGGAAATCTCTAATCATGTAATATTTCAGTGGAATTTTCGAAAAGGTATTGGATTGCTTTAATAAACTTTATTTTTACCTTATTTTCAAACAAAACCATTCACCAAAAAACCTTAGTAGCCATTGTTCCCACAACAAATAAACCTTATTACCTTATTAAAAAAAGGAACAATAAGGTAATAAGGTTATTTTTTATGTGGTCTTGTTGCTGCTAAGGTTTTTTGGTGAATGGTTTTGTTAGGAAAATCAGGTTGAAAATAAGGTTGTTGGAATTGCATTTTGGGGTTAGCGAAAATGTTTATTACATAAAAATCCTTTTCGTGAAATTTCGTGTGTTTCGTGTTTAAAAAATTAAAACAAAATAGACTGTTACTTAGAAACTTGCTCATGCGGTCACTTCGCTACGCTACGGGCATCTCTCATCATTCAATTTTTTATTTTTAACCCATTAATTAATAAATTAATAGTTAATAGTTAACGACGGGGTTTACCCCGTGTTTTGGGGTTGTTAAGTCGAGCAACGCGGGGCAAGCCCACGCCGTTAACTTTCGGTAAAGTCTGAATTATTAGAGATGCCCTTACATTCCTTCCTGCTGTCTTTCATTCCAACTTTTTAATAAAAAAAGTAAATAATGCAGTTTAATTGGATTATTTTGAAAAAAAGGAATCATTTCAGTAAAAAAATAAAACTTCATTAAAAATTCTTTGTTTTTTTCTAAGGAAGTAATAGAATAACGTATTAGGATTTTCAACCTCAATCGTTTGATTCACACCTTAATGAATTGAATCCGATGCCAACATCCGCTCCCCAACATTCACAAGAAACAGGATATGTACGAGATCAAGCACAAAATAAGGCAACCGAAGAAGTTGGCGAACTGGTTGATTTTCTGCGTTTAATCGACAAGTTACCGCAAGAATATCAGTCTGATTTTTATCGGGTTCTGAACCGTCTTACGGATAGTTTTGCGCAACGTCAACAGATTTTGGGGGCTATTCGGGAATCGCTGGGACAAATCAATCTTGACCTGAAATATCTGATTTTCGATCTCGAAGCAACCAAACGGGAACGCGATGAATATCAACGCCAATTGGAATTTTTCACTCAAAGTCGATAACCATACGTATTAGGTATAAGAATTTGATCGCAGCAATTGCCGCGAAGGGGCATCTCACATATTGTTGGCGGTTTTAAACGCCGGAACATTTTAGTTTTATTTATTATTATTTGTTACCGGTAATTAAAACAGTCGGATACATTCGGGATATTCTGTTGGAGATGTTCATTGGGTAAATCGACGCGGACTTGATACGCATGGAATTTTACCGCAAAGTCAATAATCCGTTTGCGACTCGGTCAACCCTCAAAGATCAACGAAAATCATTACCTCTCGATTAGGGAAATGTTGATTGTTCATCAAATTCTCAAACGATCAGAAAGAATTTTAGAGTATGGATGCGTATAATTAGAAAAATGATTAAGTGAAATCGTTGCTCTTCTCCTCTAATTCATATATCTCATATATCTGAACCCCTATTGAAAATTTTATTGATTTTTTTTCATCTCCCCCATTTTTTCACAGCTTGTTATGTTATAATTGAACAATCGGTAAAGAAAAGCGATGAGTCGTCCTAATCATCCATAGAAAATAAATTGTTTATATTCGGTTTTATTGATTTCACTTTTTCACCAAAAGAACCAATGACACCGTAATAATTTCAGTGCAATCAAATCAGGGACTTTGGTTGCGGTTTACTACACAAATTAAAATATTTTGAGGTAAAAAATGCTTTCCAATATGAAAATAGGTAAAAAATTGTTGACGGGTTTTGGTTTGTCCATTCTTCTTCTCCTTGTTGTCGGTATTGTCGGCTATACCGCTCTTAGCCAAATCAGCAAGGAAACTTCATGGTTGCTCAAAGAGATTGAGATGTTTTCGTTGTCGAATGCGATGGTGATCGATTCCTACGAAGCACAACTCGCTTCCGATAAACACTCCATGTTGAAAAATCCAAAATATCATGACGAGATGGTCAAGTGGGTGGATCAGGTTATCGAAGCAAGCGATAAGGTTCTGAAATTGGAACTGAACCAAGAAATGCTGGATCAAAAAGCAAACGACAATGCCGTTAAAATTGCAGAACTGGTAAAGGATTATGCAAAACTAGATCAGGAATTTGCCGGTATTGTTACCAAAATCCAAGAAATCAAAGCCCAACGGAATGCAGCATACCGCATTGTGGAAAACTCGTTAATGGAATTGACCGCCTTGATCAAAAAAAGTGTTCTCAAACAGGAAAATATTGCCGCAACCGGTGATACCGCCCCCAAAACAACTGATCGAGACCATGCGGATTTGATTGGGTCTGCATTCCTTATCCTTAATGACCTTCAACAGATTCGTATTAGCGTACGCGACTACGAAATGACTCATGATCACCAAGCATTGGATAAAATTCGTGAAGAAATGAACACAATCTTCAAAACCGCTTTTGACCGATGCGAAAAATTAAAGGAAAAACTTACAGAGGAAGAAGGACAAAAATTACAGGAGATTGTTAAAGCGTTGGGAGGATGGCAAACGCAGAACGATGCCTGCTCCGACGCATTGAAAGAAATGGAACTCAACCAAAATAAGCAAAATCAAACCGGAGAAGCCATCAAGCCAATCATTATTGAAATTATCGACGGCGTTAAAAAAAATGTTGATAATACCTCCCTGTCAATGAAAACGCTCATTGCGTCGGTGTCGTTCCTTATTATCAGTGTTTGTATTGCAGCGGTGATATTCGGTGTGATTGTTGCGATCATTCTGTCGAAAAATATCGTGAATGGTTTGAAAGCCGCCGTTAACGCGATGACCCAAATTGCGCGGGACGGCAATCTGGCTGTCGAAATATCGCCGGAAAATATACAGCGCAAAGATGAAATCGGCGACCTATCCAAAGCTCTTCAGGCAATTATGACCGAATTTCGTAATGTCGAAAATCTTGCGAAGGAGCTTGCCGAAGGGAATTGGCTTAGTACTGTTAATGTTCGTAGTGATTTGGATGTGATGAACATTCACCTGAATGAGATGCTTAATCAGGTCAACACCGCTTTGGGCAATACCGCAGAAGCGGTGGAACAAGTCGCAACCGGTGCATCTCAAGTCGCCGCCGCCAGCGAAAGCCTTTCACAAGGCGCAACAGAATCAGCCGCCAGTATCGAAGAAATCACCGCATCGATGAGCGAAATCGGCGGTCAAACCAATAATAACGCCCAAAATGCGGGTGAAGCCAATAAACTGGCAAAAGCCGCCAATGATTCCGCTGCTGTCGGTAAAGACATGATGAAGAAAATGATCGAATCAATGGCGTTGATCACTAAAAATTCTCAGGATGTCCAGAAAGTGGTCAAGGTTATTGATGACATTTCATTCCAGACCAACCTGCTTGCTCTTAACGCTGCTGTTGAAGCGGCACGAGCCGGCGTTCATGGTAAAGGTTTTGCGGTTGTTGCGGAAGAGGTTCGGAATCTTGCGTCCCGAAGTGCCAAAGCCGCTGCGGAAACAACGCAAATGATTGAAAATAACAGTAAGCAAATCAATGAAGGAGCGGAAATCGCAACTCAAACCGCTGAAATGCTTGATGGTATTGTGGAACAATCACAAAAAGTGGCAACACTGGTTGGTGAAATTGCTCAGGCAAGCGGTGAACAGGCACAGGGGATTTCGCAAGTTTCACAGGGATTGCATCAGATTGACGCTGTCACACAACAAAATACCGCCAGTGCCGAAGAAACCGCCAGTGTTTCGAGTGAAATGAGCAATCAGGCAAGTAAACTACAAAACTTAGTCGGTCAATTCCGAATTCGTAAAGTGTCAACATCAAAGAATAACGGTTCGGGAGGTTCGGCAACGGTTTCCGCTCCAAAATCCGCACCGAATACCATTTCAAAATCAACCCCTGTTGTCAAACCAACTCTCTCAAAATTAACACCAACCGATTCTGTAAAACCAATTAATCCTCTCAAACCAACCGTCAAGCCGGTAATGACTTCACCTTCGCCAACTGTTGAGGTTGACGATGATCATTGGGGCGGAGGAGGAGGAGCCGAAATCAAAATCGATCTCGATGATAAATCTTTCGGTAAATATTGAAAATGGGGGTAACCCAAGTGTCTTTTCTAGGAACGCGGGTGTCTCGCCCGCAACAATAAAATAACGTTCCGTCGTTCTAGGCAGTCGGGACGACTGCGTTCCTAAAACAACCTATTTCTAACCGTTGACAGTATAGTTACTCCGATTATTGGAAAAGTGAGCTCACCGAAAATGCGGCAAACTGGCGGGAATACAGAATTGAGCTCATCGCCATTTGTGCCAGTAGTTCATTTCGGGCTAACCGTGAAGATTCCAACGCCGTATCGGTGTTGGAAATTTTTCCTTCCGCTTCGGTAATTGTTGTCAGAAGATTGTCAAGATGATCCGTGTTCGCAATCAGCAAATTCTGCGATGAACCAAGTTGCGCCCGTGATTTTGACAAACTATTGACCGCATCATTGACAATACTGTACGCTTGTTTCAAACCGGCGTCGGAATCGTAATCAATATCACGAAGTTCGGCTAACGTTCCATTGGAACCGCCAAGATAACCGGTTCCAACACTCGAAATGCCAAGACGTAATTGCAAATCAGACACAACATCTTTACCAATCTGGAACATCGCACCCCCGCCTGTTACTTTAAATGTTGATGAATCTTTGGGATCGGGATTGTCGGGGTCTATCTGTGTACCGTTATACTTCGCGAACGTACCGGAAAGCGATGTTGTAAACGACAAATCGGAATCCGCATACGAAAGATTCAACCCCTTCGCCGTGACGGTTTTTCCGTTTACCTTCGCAA